>JAHQWI010000099.1 GCA_029856085.1 Promethearchaeia archaeon
CAACTGGGGGTGCTGGTAAAATTTACCTTTATACAACAAATCCAGATATTTCCTCAGGAGACGGTATTGCAATGGCATATAGGGCAGGAGTTATAATTGCAAATATGGAATTTTATCAATTTCACCCGACATGTCTTTATCACCCTTATGCAAAATCGTTTTTAATATCAGAAGCATTACGTGGTGAGGGTGCCGTTTTAAAAACTATTGGGGGAATAGAATTTATGCAGAAATACCATCCTTCTAAAGAATTAGCTCCACGTGATATAGTATCAAGAGCAATAGATGCCGAATTAAAAAAATCTGGAGACGATCATGTACTATTAGATATTGCTTCAAAAAAAGATCCTAAATTCATTAAAAGTCATTTTCCTGGGATTTATGAGAATTGCTTGAAATTTAATATTGATATAACTAAAGAACCTATTCCTGTCGTTCCGTCTGCTCATTATAGTGTTGGGGGTTGTTTAACCAAGATTGATGGTTCTACAAAAGTAAAAAATCTCTATGTTGTTGGGGAATCCGCATGTACGGGATTACATGGAGCGAATCGGCTGGCTAGTAATTCCTTATTAGAGGGATTAGTGTGTAGTTATGAGTGTGCTAAAACACTGGGCAATATAATAAAAGATTTAAAAATTAATGAGTTTAAAGAATGGGAACCTGGAAATGCCGTACCCTCTACTGAAGCAGTTATTATTTCTCAGAATTGGGATGAAATTAGAAGATTTATGTGGAACTATGTAGGGATTGTTAGAACAGATTTACGTCTTCAAAGAGCTAAGAAAAGGATTAACCTATTACTTGATGAGATAAACCAGTATTATTGGGATTTTAAAATTGAGAAAAATCTCGTAGAATTGAGAAATTTGGCTACAGTCGCAAAATTAATCATCGTGAGTGCAATTTCTAGAAAAGAAAGCCGAGGAATTCATTTTAACTTAGATTATCCGCATAAGTCTGAAATGAGTAGGCCAACTACTCTTAGAAGACCTTGGTGAGTTCAAAATTCTCAGAAATTTCTCTTAATTTTCAGATGCCATAGGATTTTTATCCATACAAGGAACACCATATTGACAAAAAGCACAACCTACAGGAGGTTTTTGTTCTTTATATTCTCCTCTCACTCGGCGCCAATGTGGTTTAAGAATTGAACCGAGGCGAGCATTCATTTCTGCTTCCACTTTTCTACCAAATGTCCAGCATTTTAATTTATCATGTCCATTTTCATCAATTGCATCAGCAGGACATTTTTTTTCGCATTCTCTACATGTACCTTTAGCATAGTATAAGCAATTTCCATACGGGTTATCACTATTTCGGGGTGATACTTCAAGAGGAGCATTAGTGATGACTGAACATAGCCGAATATTACATCCAACTTCAGATATAAATCCTTCATGTAAGCTAAATGTTCCTAAACCCGCAGCAAAAGCTATGTGGCGTTCGGACCAAGTTGATAAAAACCCGCTATATATATCAAAAGCTTCACTGATCATCCCAGCTGTAGCTTGAAAACCTTTATCTTGAAAAAATTTAATGGTTTGTTTCACAACATCAATTTTTAAAGCATTCGCATAGTTTCTACCAATACTATAAATCTCTGCAGGCATATTTATTGCTTTCATACTTTCCTGACGAATTTCTTCGGTGAAGGGGCAGACAATTGAAATAATTCTTAATTTTGAAGCTGTAGTCTTATTTTCTGTTATGCCATCAGCAATCCATAATTCTAATGGTGTTAAATGCCGAGGAGCGGCGACTTTTTTAAATTTTTCAAAAATAGGATCATCGCCCTGGGCAACTCCTATAAGAGGTTTTGAAAAAATCCTCCCTCCCCCATAACTCTTTGGGAGCCTATTAAGTTCACTTTTAGAGAATAAATCTACTAAAAATTCTAAGACCGCTTCATTCATATAATTCATTCCCTATTTTTATACTCCAAATTTAGCTTAATATAGAATTATTAAAGATAGAATAAATTTTTATTTGATAATAAACAGTCTAAATTTAAAATGAAATACCAGAGTGAGTTTTAACTTGAATATTGGAAAAAACATTAGAATGGAAAGGTTTATTGATAGAAAAACTAAAAGAACTATCATAATTCCTATGGACCATGGATTAACTTTAGGCACCATTAAAGGTTTAGAAGATATTGCAGAAATGATAGATAAAGTCGCTTTAGGTGGAGCAAATGCTGTTTTAATGCATTCTGGTATGGTAGGAGCAGGACACAGGCAATACGGAAAGGATGTTGGTTTGATAATTCATCTTTCTGCTGCTACTGATTTAGCACCAGATCCAGACAGAAAAGTTCTAGTGTGCTCCGTAGAGAGAGCTTTGAAATTGGGCGCTGATGGAATTTCAATTCATATAAATATTGGAGCTGATGAGGAACCTGAGATGCTTGAGGATGCCAGTAAAGTTGTAGAGGCTTCAAGGGAATGGGGGGTTCCTTTAATCGCAATGATGTACCCTCGAGGAAAAAAAATCAAGGATGAAAATGATCCTGAAGTTGTGAATATTGCTGTTAGAGCGGGAGTAGAATTAGGAGCAGATATTGTTAAAACAAATTATACGGGAAGTATAGAATCATTTGAGTATATTGTTAAGGGTGTAAAACATATTCCAGTCATTATCGCTGGAGGACCAAAAATGAACACAATCCCAGATGTGTTGCAGATGGTATATGATTCTCTCGAAGCAGGAGGATCTGGAGTAGCTTTTGGGAGAAATGTATTTCAATCTAAAGATCCTACAAAAATGGTTAGTGCCATTTCAAAAATCGTGCATAAGAATTATACTGTGGAAGAAGTGCTAAAAGATTTCAATTTTGAATAAATTTATGTTATTAAAAATAAAATGAAGCTTGATAAAATTGATCATCTCTTTCAAAAAGAGATTAAAAATTTAGGAAGTAGGACTTCAGGTAAAAAACAGGAGTTTCGAGTAATTATCTCATTTGATAATATCAAGAAACGAGATAGTTTCGTTTCACGGGATAAAAAGTTGGAAAATTTACAAAAATTCGATCTTATCCCTTCTATATGTCTTAATTTAAACATAGAACAAATTAAGGAGTATGATGAAGAGGATTTAATAAAAAGAATCGAAAAAGATCAACAATTATTCCTTTCTATTTTAGAAATAAATGAAATTTTAGATTTAAATAAAAGTAAAAACTCTCAAATCACACATACGGGAAAGAATGTAACCATTGGTATAGTTGATGACGGAATAAATAGTAATTTTCTCTCAATTTCTAATAATATAAAATGTATTAGTGACAAAAAAGATTTGAAAAAAAACCGAGAAAATCAAATCACGCATGGAACAGTAATGGCATGTATGATTAATAATCAATTTACAGAAAATTTATATTCAGCTATCGGTGTTGCTCCAGAGGCTGAAATAATAGATTTTGATATCTCAAATTCCCGAAATAATTTTTGTTTTTCAGATATTCTCCAAATCTTTGACATTATTACTAAACAGAAAATAAAAATCGATATCTTATTAATATCCTTAACAACGAAAACTCCTTCTGATGGCAATGATATCTTATCGAATGCCTGTGAGTTATTAGTGGATAAAGGAATTTTGATTGTGTGTCCTGCTGGAAATTTTGGACCTGAACCAAACACAATTGGTAGTCCTGCTGCAGCTAAGAATGTGATTTCTATAGGTTCTATTACAAAAGAGCTTACAATTTCTCAATATAGTGGGAGGGGCCCAACTATTGATAATAGATTAAAACCTGATTTTTGTTTACCAGGTTCGGAAATAAAAATGCCAATATCAAGTGATACACGAATAAAGGTTACAGGCACTAGCATCGCTGCAGCAATAGGAGTAGGTTTGATTGCTCTCATTAAGGAATATAATCCAAAAGCTCCCTTTAATAAAATTTATGAGTTATTCAAGAACTCATGCAGAGACTTGAATTTGGATAAGTTTTCGCAAGGACATGGGATGCCAAATATAACAAGTATCTTAAAAGATCAAAATTTAATCCATGAGAGAATCCTTCCTTATAATAATTTGATGAAAAAGTCTATAATAATCGCTGTTGAGTTCGCATTAGTCTTTATAGCTCTTTTTTATTTATTTTATTTTTTTAGAATTGCATAATTCCAAATTAGAAGAAGAGGGAACTAAGATTTTTCTAATATTCCATATGGCTTTGCCATTATTTATTTCAGAGATACCAGCAATTAAAAAATTGGAAATCAATAGGTTCTCACTAATTATTGGATCTTTATTGCCAGATATAATTGATAAACCACTATTATTGCTAGGATTAGGAACCGGAAGGTTATTCTCCCATAATTTATTTTTCATTCTTATAGCTTTCTTAATTCTTTTTATATTTACTAAGAGAAATCTCAGGATTTCTGTTCCATTTTTAGCAGGAATGAGTATTCATCTTATCCTTGATATCCCAAAAGTCCCATTATTTTACCCTCTTATATCATACGATTTTTTATTGCTTGAAGAGCCCCTATCTTTCTGGTTTAGTCAATTATTTTCCGATCCTGTTGTTATTATGACAGAGCTTATTGGAGTTGCGATTTTAATATTCATTGTAATAAATAATAAATTATATCATAGGAAAGATATCAATGAATACTTAAAAGGGAGTTATCAAACAATAATCACTAAGGAAGAATAAAAAATACTCTGATGTTAAAACTTAAAATTATTCCTTTAATAATTCAAATGTTAAATATTTAATATCTAACTAGTTTAATTTTAAATAGCACCATGAAACAAATTGAACAAGTTCATATAATTGTAGATCATAGGGAAAATAAACTAAAAGCTCTTTTAGATAAAAAAAAAGACAAAATCGCTTATGAATCAAAACAATTAGATATTGCTGATATAGTTATTTCTAGTGAGGTAGCAATTGAGAGAAAAGAAGGTTTCGATTTTGTTTCTTCAATAATGGATAATAGATTATTTGAACAATTATTACGTCTTAAAGAAACGTATCAACACCCTATTTTAATATTGGAGGGTTTAAATGATGACGTTTTTGAGAACACAGGTATGAAAATCTCATCAATTTATGGTGCTCTTTCATATATATCATACAAGCTAGGAATTTCAGTAATCCCTACTAGAAATATAGAGGATACAGTTATTGTTATAGAAAGAATTGCTTATCGAGAGCAAATAAAAGATAATATGCCATTATTATCGCGAAAAGCGCCTAAAGAAATGGCTAAAAAAGAAAGAAGATCTTTTATTATTGAAGGCTTAGTAGATATAGGCCCAAAAAAAGCTAAATCATTGATAGATAAGTTTAAAACGCCTTATCAAGTATTTAAAGCTATAAAACATACTGAAATCTTATATACTAAAACAGGACGAATGAAAGGGATAAAGGGGCCATTGGGGGATTTAACGGGATTTGGACCTCGATTTATAGAAAAAAATAAAAAAATTCTTTTTGGGAAAAAGAAAAAAAGCCCACAGAAAAGAATTAATGAAGGATACTAATCTAACCTAAGCTTTATTCTCGTTATTAGGATCATTTCATCTCAATTAAGATGTTAAATTTCTAATTTTTCTGACTAATTTGTAAAGGGATTCTCAATCTAAAAGATTTTACATAAAGAAGATTTTGAAAATTTATATTATGATCATTTATCTCTCATTAATCGCAATTTTTTTCTCGAGTATGGTTTATGGTATTATTGGTTTTGGAG
>JAHQWI010000100.1 GCA_029856085.1 Promethearchaeia archaeon
ATTTAGTTGAACTTAGAAATCAATTAAGGGAAATTAAAACTCAATTTTTAAATAAGTTTGATTTAAATTTACTTACTGATAACTACGATGGTGAAATTTCTAAATTCTTAGATTTCGAAAAGAATATTGATAACATAATGGAAAATGGAAATCAACTGGTTTCAGATGATATTAAGAATGATTTATTAAATATCTTTAATGAGTTGCATACATTTTCTTCTTTTGTTGTATCTTCTGCATTATTAACCCAAACTGGAAGAGTAATTGTATCTAATTTGGAACAAGATATACTTCAAGAAATAGTTAGACTCTTAGAGGGAAGGTTTCTTTCTGGAAACTATAGAGTAAATGAACTTATCTCTCTAGAGAAATTTGGGGTGCTCTCATTAATGGGAATTGATAAATCTTTTATCTCGGTTATTTTGTTTAAAAGTAATTGCCCATTTGAAACTGGTCTTGTAATCTCAAAACGGTTTTCAAATAGATTACAAAAGCTAATTTGTTGAATATTTTGAGTTTTTTTGTTCGAAAAACGTATATTATTAACGTTTTCATAAATACTTTTTTAACGAATCTCGTATCTTTTTGCAAAAATTAAAAAGTAATTTTACTTTTTTCACTATTGTAGTAATTATTTCATTAATAAAATTACTATTTATAAAAATTGATATTTCTTAATTTAATTAATTAGTGGTTTAATTTATGTCTAAATATATGAACCAAGTTATAAATGACGAAATTCTTGAAAAACTTAACCTGAAGAATCGATATAATTTCTTAAATAACAATTTAATGGCTATTCTAACACCAGGACAGTTCTCATATCTTAAAAAAGTTCAAAAATTTTGTATGAGGTTCGAAAAGAAGAATAATATTACTCACGGGCCAGAAGAAGATGTATATGATTGGATTCCGGCATTCGGGGCTGAAGGATATGTAACGAGAGCCCATAACTTCGAGATAGTTGATGTAAACTATGATTACTATGGTGCGGTGGCTGATTTTCTCAGATATTTAGCAATTGATATGTTTGATACTCAATTCGCAATGGGAAGCGGTGCAACAGCTTTAGCTATAAATCCAATAGTTGATCACCATGAAAATATTCCAGAGAGACTTGAAGCTTTAAAAGATTTGGTGACAGGAGAGGCCTGTGGATGTATATGTATAACAGAACCAGAAAGAGGCTCAGATGCTGTCCATCAATTGACATTATGTGATGAACAGGAAGATGGAAGTTTTATTCTCAATGGTGAGAAGGTTTTTAACACCAATGCCCCCAAATCTAAATGGGCTGTAGCATATGCCACTGCTGAAGCAAATAATGGAAATCTCATGGCACAATTTTTAATTAATACAAATTGGGAAGGCTGGAACTGTGAAAGAGTAAACATCCCATGGACACCTAAACTATATTTAGGACACGAGCATTTTGTGAACTTAAGAGTACCAAAAGAATACGTCTTAGGAGGAATAGGTAAAGGAAGAGAACATTTATTCGAAGGATTAGTCCTTGAAAGAATTGGTATTGCGTGTGGAGCTATATCCCAATGTTGGGGTGCTGTATCTCATGCTGCTATTTATGCTAATATGCGAAAGCAATTTAATCAAGAGATTCTCAAATTCCAAGGTGTAGGATTTCTATTAACTGATCTTTGGGCACGAACAACTAACGTGACTCTAGGTATATTAAAATTCTGTGAAGAATATGATAAAAAGATAGAGAAATTTGGCGGAGAAATACCTAGCAATATTAGCAGAGCAATGGTTGCAAGCGCTTCTCAATTTAAATATCATTGTACAAAACTTTCAAAGGAAGTATGTTATGAAGCCGCCAATCTAATGGGTGGCGCTGGGCTAAGTGACAATACAATGATGCATGATTATGTAAACATCTCAAGAATACAAGAGATTCTTGGAGGCAGTAGGCAAATACAGCAATATATTATGAGTCTAGCCTTAAGACAATTGTTTAAGATGCTTTAAAATCCATTTTTTCATATTTTTTTTCTTTTTTAAGTTGTTACTTTAAAATGAAATTATAACTCCTTTTAATTCATTTAATATTAATATAGAATAATTTAGTTTTATCATTATACAATAATAGATGAATTGAGAATGGAAGAATTACTTAACATTGCAAAAAAAGCGTTTCCACCCGTATCTGGTTCAGAAAAAGTAAAAGGAATTAAAGATGAGGTTGAAATTTTATGGGATAAATGGGGTATCCCACATATCTATGCAAATTCAGTTGATGATGCGTACTTTGCTCAAGGATATATTCATGCAAGTCATAGATTATGGCAATTAGAGTTTTTTAAGAGAGTTACATCAGGAAGTATATCTGAAATCGTTGGAGAAACTACAATTGATATGGATAAGCATTATAGAATAATTGGTTTGCATCGAATCGCAAAAAAAAGTGTGGAAAATCTGAGGAAAGACCCTAATAATGAAACATTGCAAGGTTTAAATTCATATGTGGAAGGAGTAAATGCTGGTATTGAAAAAGCAATTCAAAATCCACCTATCGAATTCGCCATTCTAAATATTAAGCTTCAAGAATGGAGCTTAGAAGATTCTCTTCGAATTATGAGTTTTATAGAGTGGGGATTAGGTGGTTGGAGTTATACTCTAGAACTATTACGTGAACAATTGATTATGGATTTAGGTCTTGAGATGGCAGATAAGCTTATTCCACTTTATTCTGGAGCAAAAGTAGAAAAACCATTGGGTAGTAACGGTTGGGCTGTTAGCCCCCATAAATCAGAATCAGGAGCTGTTTTATTTGCCAATGACCCTCACTTACCACTTACACTTCCTGCGATTTGGATCCTTATGCATTTAAGTTGTCCGGGTTTGAATACTATTGGCTCATCTTTCCCTGGAGTACCTAGTGTCGTGTTGGGACACAATGAAAACATTGCATGGGGAGCAACAACTGTAACATCGGATAATGTTGATCTCTTTAAATTAGAAATAAATCCTGAGAATGAAAACCAATACAAATACAATGGGAAATGGATTGATTTTGAGGTTATTGATGAACCAATAAGAATTCAAGATAATGTTGAACCGATTGATTTTAAAGTGAAACTTTCTAAATTCGGACCAGTTGTAGAATATATTGAACTTCAGACAAAAGTGCATAAAATTAATCTTCCTGAGAAATACGCTTTACACTGGACTAGTTATGATGTGAATTTAGAAGACACGATTGAAGGGTTTAGAACGATAAATTCTGCCTCTAATTGGCGTGAATTTCGTGAAGCTTTGAGTAAAATGACGATCACACCCCAAAATTTTATATATGGTGATATAGATGGTAATATTGGTCATCAACATGGAGGAAAGCTTCCTTTACGAAAATATGGGGATGGAGCAACAGTGACTCCTGGTACAGATGAGAAATTTAATTGGAGTGGATTAGTACCCTTTGAAAAAATGTTTTCAATATATAATCCCGAGCATGGATTCGTTTATACAGCTAACTATAATGAAGATAAAGCCCCTAATGGCGTTTTAATAGCTCAAGATCGAGCTAAACCTTATCGCCAAAGAAGAATTAAAAACTTACTCCAATCAAAAGAAATTTTCTCAATTCAAGATTTTAAAAATTACCAACTCGATTATTTTACAGAAGAAGCACCAGAATTTCTACCTACGATGCTGAAATATGTAAAAGCCAAAGCACATACAGAGGTTCAAAAGGAACTTATTTCACTATTAGAAAATTGGGATTACTTTTTGACGAAAAATAGTGTTGCTGGTACGATTTACAAAATTTGGTATCAAGAAACCCTAAAAGCTATCTTAGTTCCTCTAATAGGAAAAGAACTTTTTGAAATTCATTTAACGTCCAACCCATTTGAACTTGAGAGACTCTTTAAATTGTATGATGAAAAAGTTGATGAGCTTGAACAAACTTTGTTTACCGCATTCGAAAAAACTATAGATTTCTTAACAGAAAAATTTTCTTCAGATTTTACTAAATGGAAATGGGGAAATTTACACAAAGTGGTTCTTACTCATCCCTTCTCTCAAGCTAATGAGGAAGCTAAAATGTTAAATATAGGCCCTTTTAAAATTGGTGGGGATGGAAACACGTTGAATAATGGTTATTATGATCCAATCAATAACTATGAAGTTATTGCAGGGCCATCATATCGCCAAATACACGATCTCTCGGATTGGGATAAGTCAATAGGAGTTATCCCGGGGGGCCAATTGGGATTACCTTTCCATAAGCATTACAATGATTTAATGAAATTATGGGTAAAAGGAAAATATGTCCCTTTATTATTTACTAGAGAAGAAATTTCAAAAAACCTCGAGGGAACATTTAAATTAATACCGAATTGAAAAAAATAATATTTCTATCTAACATTTTAATAATCAAAAAATTGAAAATATGATTGATATGAGTGAAAAAAAGCGATATAAAACTCAAGTAATAAATGATGAAATTTTAGAGAAACTTAGTCTTGAAAATAGATATAAATTCGTAAGAGATAATCTAAGAGTAATTTTATCTGACCAACAATATAATTTTCTTGAGCAAGCTCAAAAATTCTGTCTAAATTATGAAACCAAAAATAAGATCACACATGGACCCGATGAGGATATTTACGATTGGGTTCCTGATTTTGGGAAAGAAGGATATATAACCCGTCAAACTCCATATGAATGTATCGATTTAAATTATGAGGATTTTGGAATTGCTATAGAATTTATGAGAATACTTGCTCTGGATAATTTCGATCCTCAATTTGCAATGAGTACTGGCGCAACTGTTATCTGTATTAATCCAATCTATGCCCATCATGAGAATATTCCTGTCAGACTAAAGGCATTGAAAGAACTTGTCACAGGTCAGGAAGTGGGGTGTCTATTGATTACTGAACCTGAAAGGGGGTCCGACGCCGTACATCAATTGACTACTTGTGAGGAGCAGGATGATGGGGGTTTTCTATTAAATGGGGAAAAAATTTTTAATACAAATGCTCCAAAGTCGAAATGGGCTGTTGCTTATGCCACTGCTGAAGCAAATAATGGAAATCTCATGGCACAGTTTTTAATTAATACAAATTGGGAAAACTGGGAATGTGAACGGGTGAATATTCCATGGACGCCTAAGCTATTTATAGGAAAGGAATATCTTAAGAATCTAAGAGTTCCAAAAGAATATGTGTTGGGAGGAATTGGAAAAGGAAGAGAGCATCTATTTGAAGGTTTGATTCCTGAAAGAATAGCAATCGCAGTGAGATGTATAAGTGCTTGCTGGGGAGCATTAGCGCATGCAGTTATTTACGCTAACATGAGAAGACAATTTGAAAAGGAAATATTACTTTTTCAAGGAGTGGGTTTTTCACTAGCAGACATGTGGGCTAAGACGACGTCATTAACTCATGGAGTTCTAAAGTTCGCAGAAACTTATGATGAAAAACATGAAAAATATGGAGGAAATCTGCCAGATCCAATAGCTCAATCAATGGTTTCTTCCGCAAGTCAGTATAAATATAATTGTGCTAACTTAGCCAAGATAGTATGCTTTGAAACGGCTAATTTGATGGGTGGAGCGGGTGTATGCGATAACACTTTAATGCATGATTATATTGGTGTATCAAGGATATTGGAGGTTGTCGGGGGCACGAAACAAATACAGCAGTTTATTATGTCGAGAAGTTTAAGGAGAATGTTCAAAAACTTATAGAT
>JAHQWI010000101.1 GCA_029856085.1 Promethearchaeia archaeon
CTTGTTATCTTAGGTGTAGGATATCTCGCATTGATAATTTTTATTTTCTTTTAATAATTATTTGAAATAGAGTGAAATTATAAGAAACTATAGAAAGAATGAATATGGAAAAAGCAATTCTCTTAGATAGAGATGGAACCTTAATTGAAGATAAAAATTATGCATACAAAATCGAAGATTTAGAAATCTTACCAGGAGTTATTGAAGGCCTTAGAGAACTTCAGAAAGATTTCATTTTTATTATAGTAACCAACCAATCAGGAATAGGTAGAGGATATTACACAACAGAAGATTTTCATAATTTTAACAATCATTTAATTAGATTACTCAAAAAGGAAAATATTAAGATCCTTAAAACATATTTTTGTCCTCATCTAAGAGAAGAAGGTTGTGATTGTAGGAAACCAAATACAAAATTCATTGATGAAATTATTAATCATTTTAATGTCAATATTAAAGAATCATGGATGATGGGTGATCATCCATCTGATATACAATTTGGGATAAATGCGGGTTGTAGAACAGTTTTTCTCACTACTGGGCATGGTGACAAACATTTAGATGATTTAAAATCTCTTGAAATAAAACCAACCATAATTAGTGATAATTTTTTAGAAGCAGCGAAAGAGATTTTACGACTCTGCTGATCTTCTAACTCTTTTTTCTTATTTTATGTACGTCTTAACAATAATAAACGATTATTATAAAAATCTACATTCCTTTTGATCATTTATTATATTAGGTATGAATATAGTTTGAGATTTTTATGTATCATAGAAAAATAAATAATGCTGCAATGTGGAAAAAGATTCAAAAATTAAGAGAACTTATTAAAATGGAATCTAATTTCAAGGAAAGGGTGTGTTGGAATTGTAGTAAAGATCTCAATATCTATGATTTTCTTAGTGATAATGTTGATTTTACTCCTGAATATATTTTAAAATTGTGGCAAACTCCTATTTTAGAATTCCATTGCTGTGAATGCTTTAGAAATCTTAAAATTGATGAGCTCAAAAAAATTGAGCAAGAATTACCTACACGAATTTGTTTGAAGTGTAATGCTCTAATAGATATTTATAAATTTAGTAAATTTCATAACTATTTGAAAATCCACGAGTTAAGAAATCTATGGTTAGATAGTAAATTTAATGTTTTCTGTGATAATTTGTGTCAGCGTAAATATTTCAAAATCTATTATGATTTTCTAAAAAAAAGAAAATTAGAAAAACAAAAAGAGTTACAAAAGCAAATATAGATTTACGATTGGTGCTTCTCTTTATAATCCTTAAGCTTTTGCTCATGCATTATACGCAATTCTTTTTTCATCTCTTCTACGACTTTACCTGTTAATGGATAAAACTTCACCCATACAATCAAGCCGATTAAACATGCTATTCCGGGCACAAGAGTCATACTTATATTAACTCCTAAAGAAGCCAAAAACATTCCCTTAGTAGCCTTTAATCCATCTTCAGTTTCCACATAAATTAACCCAAAGACAGTCATCAATGCTGTGGGGATTGCTAAAGCTACACTAATCATAGGTTTACTTAGTAGTGGCCCCACACCCGCATAGAGTCCTTCTCTCCTTTCTCCAGAGATCTTCCAATAATCAAAATCTATTGTATCTGCTCTCATGGGGTTATGTAGAATAAAATCTCCCGCAAAACCAAGCATAAAAATTGAAAACCCAATTGAAACAAGAATCCAATTATTTGATAATCCTGCAAAAAAGTTAAAAAAACTCCCTACGGTTAACATTGTTAGATAATATGCGATAGAAGTTTTTGTTGATATTTTTGCGGCAATTCTCAGAATTATTGGTACTGAAATAAGTAAACAGATTATTGGTCCAACCCAAAAAATTATCATATTAATTCCTTCCATTTGTTCAAGAACCCAGGTTAAGTAGAAAGGTAAACTCACCATTGCTATATTAATTAGAAGTACTGAAATCCCATCATAAATCACATAAACTCTAAACGAGGGATTTTTGAATGCAAGTTTTATTGATTTTAATAGGGGTGTTTTTTCCTCAGGTATATGTTCACTATGCTCACGAACATATTTTGATAAGATTAAGTAAGGAAATACACCAAAAACCGCGATAATTACGACAAGAAATTGAAATTGAGCAATCGATTCCCTAGTTGGATCTGCTAAAAATATAACAGGAACAATAAATCCTATAATAATTGCAGGTAAGCTAAAGATAGTACTTATTAATTGTATTTTTTCTCGTTCTCGTTGATTTAAGGTCATTTGGGGGAGTAAAGCAACGTGAGCAATTAAAACAAGTGTAAATAGCGCATCATAAGCAACCTGGGTAATGAGATACCAAGTAAAAAGCCAAATTTGAACCGTAAGATCTGATGTTTGCCCTCTCCAAGTATCTGGTGGAAAAAAAACCAAAGCAAAACATAAACTAAAAAGGGGAGCCCCAAATTTAATATAAGGTATGTATCTTTGGATTTCTCCTCTCTTGTTAGAATATCGAGTATTTCCAATTCTATTCCCAAAAACCGGGTCGTTCACGACATTCCAAACGGCATATACAATTTGGGCAATAAATATCCATATATTTAATAATCCCATCCATGCAAAATAAAAGGATTGAATTACACCCATAACTCCACCGTAGAAGGTACCTGGCATTTGAGCAAAGCCATATGATAATTTTTCCTTTAAAGGTACTCTCTCGGAAGCTCCATTTTCTAACAATTCTGTACTTTTGTGAGTCAAAATAAATACACTTGTCTAAGCAAAATTTATAGTATAATTTCGGAAAATTATTGACGATTTTTCAATATTTTGAAAATGTTGTTAAATAAAAGTAAAAAAATGAAATATAATTAAATTCTAATTTTTGCCCAGATTTAAGATATTAGCTCCTTTTCTTCCCTAAGTAAGGCATTGCATGTTCATATCTTTTCATGACAAACTTTGAAATAACAATTCTTTGAATTTCACTTGTTCCCTCATAAATTTGGTATAATTTTGCATCCCTAAATAGTTTTTCAACAGGATATGTTCTCAGGTAACCATAACCCCCAAAAATTTGAACTGCTTCTGTTGTTACATTCATGACAACATCCGAAGCGAAAGCTTTAGCAATAGCAGAACTCAAATTATTATCCATGACTTGATCAGCTTCCCAAGCTGCCTTATATGTTAATAACCGTGCGGCTTCGATATCTTTATACATATTTGCTATTTTCTCTTGAATAACTTGGTAATTTCCAATTGGTCTTCCAAAAGTTTCTCTCTTCTGTGCATAATCTATAGAATATTCCATAGCAGAACGAGCACAACCTACAGCAAATGCACCGATCGCCGGACGAGTATGAGCAAATGTCTGCATGCCTAGAACAAAACCTCTTCCTGGTCTGGCAAGAATATTTTCTTTAGGTATTCTAACATTTTTTAGGCCCACTGATACAGTGTTAGATGATCTTTGACCTAGTTTAGGAATGTGTTTGCCTAATTTTACTCCTTCGCTTTTAGTATCTACTATAAAAGCTGCAATTCCTTTATGTTTCTTCTCAGGATCTATTGTTGCAAATACAGTGATATAATCAGCAAAACCTCCATTAGTGATCCAAAATTTATTCCCATTTAAAATGAACTCATCTCCATCTTTTTCTGCTAGACATTTCATTCCAGCTACATCAGAACCCATTGTTGGTTCAGATGTTGCAAATGCAATTAACTTAAACTCATTAACTAGTTCATTCAGAATCCTTTGCTTCTGTTCTTCATTACCCCCAATAATTATCGGTTCTGCACCAAGACTGTTATCAAACACAGATGTCGCAATACCAGGACAAGCAGATGAGATTTCTTCAACTACAATACAAGAGTCTACTAAACTAAAACCTGGACCACCATACTCTTTAGGGATCCCTAAATTCAATAATCCTTCCTCCCAAGCTTTTTTAATAACAGGAAGGGGGAATTCTTCAGATTCATCATATTTTCTCGCAACTGGTAAAACTTCGCGAATTGCAAACTCTCTCGCCTTCTTTTGTAAAGCTTTTTGTTCTTCTGAAAGTATAAAATCCATTTTCTTAATCTCCGTTTAACTTATTTTTTCAATTAACTTATTCTACTATATCTTTAAAGTTATTTTTTAATATTAATACAAATCAAGTTAAAAACTTATATTCTATCGATTATAAAATTTTTCAGATATTAGAAACTAAGATAAAACTTTAAATGAAAAATATCTTAATTTCTAAATTCTTAGAAACTAAAGAAAAAGTTGAACATATCTCTTTAAGAGCATTTGGCAAATAGACTGTATATATATTGAGCAAGTAAAAAAAAATTTAAAGGGATTAAGTTAATATTAATTAATTTTTTCAAACATGTCTTTTCCTACACCGCAAACAGGACAAGTCCAATCGTCTGGTAAATCTTCAAACTTAGTTCCTTCGGCTTCTTCATCATAAATATATCCACATGCAGTGCATTCCCATTTTCCCATATTCAACACTTATTTTTATTTTGAAATTGAATTATTTGATTTTATGGATTGAAATTGAATGTATATTAAAAATATTAATTTAATATTTTATAAATTGTACTAAAAAGAGATTCAGTTTAAGTTAAGAATAATTAAAAAAAAAGAAGTTATTGATTAATTTGTTATAAATTAAGTTCTATAATTCTGTCTTGGTTTAGCTTTACTTTATCCGGTGTTAGATCATAAAATTTCCAAAAGACAATCGCTGCTATGAGCATAAGTACTGCGGGAATTAAGGCAAAATGAACATGTACCCCCCATACTGCTGAAGATGGTTGAAATGCACTTCCTTCCACAAATCCAGTGATTGTATGTACTGATGCGAAGCTAAGAGCTTGTACTAATATAGCTAACCGCCCAAAGAATTGTAAAAATCCATTAAAAATACCCTCTTGACGTTTTTGAGAATTAACTACTGACTCATTTATAACATCACCAAATGCCGGTGCTATCATTGTCCAAAAGCCTCCGAGACCAAAACCCCATAAAATGAGTACAATAAATGCCATGGAAACGGTATTAAGGAATATAAATGGAATGGTGAATATAGTCAACAGAAAGCTATTAATCAACATGACTTTCTTATTATTATTAGTTTTCTGAGCGATAAAAGCCCATAGTGGTGAGGAAATTAGTGCTCCAATAAGAAAACCAGCAGATAGTAATGTTTGAATACCCGCCTCTTCCTCTAGTATAAACTCAACAAAAAATGGAATAGATGCTTGAAAAGATATTACGAGGGATCTGTAAAGTGTGTATGTAATTATGAAAATCAAGAACGATTTTTGCTTCAGCGACATTTTTAGGGTTTTAAAGAATGGTGTCCTATCTTTGATATCATGCTTATCAAGATAACGATCGATTGTAATTTGATCCTCCCGATTCCCAGGGATCGATAACATTAATACAACCATTCCTATAATTATTACTACTCCCGCGTTTATTACAAATGTAACCGCTTTATCACTATTAATTATCATAGGAGGTAATAAAGCACCTAAAGCTACTCCGATTATTCCAATAGGGGTTTGTATTCCTGTTGCTTTTCTGCGCTCATCTACTGAGCGAAATTTATCAGGAAAAAGAGATGCAAAATTAACAAAAAATATCGAATTAAAAGTATCAAAAATGCAAGTAGAGGCAATGAACCAAATGAAAAAAATCA
>JAHQWI010000102.1 GCA_029856085.1 Promethearchaeia archaeon
TTTGTTACAAGTACGGTTTTTAGAAGGATTAAGTTATTTTAAAAAATTACGTATTGCTATCTTTTTATTTAACCAATTCAATAAGTATAAAGATGCAGAATCTTCGATTTATAATGGAATAGATAATTTAATTAGAAAAGTGTATGATAAAAAACTAAGATTAGCAATTTTAACAAACAACAAAAGCCAATATGCGGAAGAAGTTCTAGAAAAATTCAATTTGACTAAATTTTTCGATACTATTATAGGATTTAATGAAGTTTCAGAAGTGAAACCGAGTCCAGAAGGAATATTGAAAATCTTAGATAAATGGAAAATAAAGCCATCAGAAACAATTTTCATAGGAGACATGACAACAGATATTGATGCGGGAAAATATGCAAATGTAAAAATGGTATGTGTCGCCTCTGGTCTGGCAAAGAAGGGAACCCTGTTAGAACATAATCCAGATATATTGGTTGACAACACAGAACAATTAATTGAACTTTTTGGTATATAATAATTTAATTTACCAATTTTATGTACACTTTTTAAGATATTTACATTTATGTAAACTTATAATGAAGAGAGATTATCCCACACAAGGAATCGAACTAACTTAGTTTTTAAAATATTACTATATTATATACTTTTTTTATCTTAAATATTGAATATCCTTCTATAAAATCATTTTTGATTATTTTAATGTAAAAATTTAAAATAGCTCATTTTTACTATTTAGGAAAGAGATAATGAAATAAAAGGTTGAATCATTTGAGTGATGCTTTCAAATGGAAGATTGTGGTTGTAGGTGATGCTGCTGTTGGGAAAACTTCGCTAATTAAAAGATATACAACAGACTCATTTGAAAAAGATTATATATCAACTTTGGGTATGCAGTTTTCGAAATTTGAAGAGGTAATTGACGGAGAGAAAGTTGAATTATTTTTCTGGGATCTTGCAGGCCAAGAATCGTTTAGTACTCTACGTGACAGATTTTATACAGGAAGTAGTGGTGGTATTGTTGTTTTTTCTCTTTCTCCTGAGGAAATTGAGACTTATAACCATATTGGTAAATGGCTCTCGGATATAAAAGAAGCATGTGGGAATATTCCGATTGTATTATTCGGAAATAAGGCTGATTTAGTTGATCAAAATGCATTAGCTACAAGCCCAAACTATGCAACTTCAGATGTTCATGTAAAGAAATTTGCTCAAGATCATAAAATTATTAAATATTATAAAACAAGTGCGCTGACAGGGCATTGTGTAAAAGAGGCATTCCAAGCATTAGTATTCAAATTATATCAACGAGCTACGATATGAATTTCTTTCTATATTCAACTTAAATAGTTTTTTTAGTATATAACGATAAAATAGCCTTTTAATATTGGGTACTCCTTTTATTTTGTCAAATTTTAGTAGGATATTCTTTTATAAAAATTTAAAACATCTAACTTTTACTAGTTAAGAAAGAGAAACTAAAATAAAATCGAGATTAGATAAGTTGAGTGATGAAAAAGGGTATGGGTTTAAAATAACAATAATTGGTGATGGCGCCGTTGGAAAAACTTCATTAATTAAAAAATACACTCAGAATTCTTTTCAGAAGGAATATATTTCAACCTTGGGAACCCAATTTTCTAAATATGAAGAAGTTATTGATGGAGAGAAAGTTGAATTGTATCTTTGGGACATAGCAGGGCAGGATTCCTTTGATGTATTACGTCAAAGATTCTATACTGGTAGTAGTGGAGCGATCATTGTGTTTTCTCATGCTCCTGAACAATCACAAAGTTATAATCACGTAAACAAATGGCTTGTTGATCTTAAGAAGCATTGTGGAAACATACCAATTGTTCTATTTGGAAATAAAGTTGACTTAATCGATGATGGTGAACTGGCTTCAAATCCAAATGTTCCAGCATCAAATAGTAATGCAGAGCAATTTGTTAAAGATAATAGATTTATTGGTTATTATAAAACAAGCGCTCTAACAGGTCATGGTGTAACTGACGCTTTTAAGGCTCTTGTCAGAAAATTGTATATGATTGCCAAAATCTCGAGTTTTCCATAAATTTAATATGTAAATCTTTTATTTTGAACATTTGGAGATATTGAATCTATCCAATTAAATCTAAATTAAAGACTAAAAAATTAATTTACAAAAAAAAAATATAAAATACTAGGTACGTTTGTAAATAAAACGTTCCCAGCTTCTTCTGTTAGCTAATTCTATACTATTTTAACAAAAAGCGATCTAAAGATAACTGATGCCTATAACCTGTAGTATAGACTTCTTTCAATTCTTTTAAAATTTCAAAATTATACATATTTGAGTGTTTCAATCTTTTATTTAATTCTTCTAAAAAAAAATCTTTAATATTATCCTTATCTTTAGATATTCTATCTATTATTGGAAATATTAAATTTCTAAGAATGCTTCGATTATTATAAATAAATCCAAGATGTATACCTTCATCAATAAATTTGAAAAAAAAATTTAAAAACTCTATAGATATGTTTACTAGTGCAAATTCTTTAATCTTTGCATAAAATAATAATTCAAGTCTATTTAGGTCATTAAAATGTCCTGAATTAATACTTTCCATTAAATCTCTTAAAGGTCTTACTTTAAAATCTGATTCCTCTATCAGGATTTCTAACTCATTATAATTCAAATAATCTAAAAAACCTTCATTTAATAAATACTCAGTTGTCTGAGCATGATTACTTAAAAATCTTCTTGCGACTTCTTCCTTAAACGCTCTTTTAGCTAAAGGGTCCCCTGATTCGTATAATTTCTTTAGTAAAGGAAATGCTAAGCTTCTGTGTAATAGCCGAGAATCATAATCATTTTCTGCCCATACTTGTAAATTTGAGCAATGGCCCCAAAAGATTACATCGAGAGGAATAGAATTTGAATTATTAGAAGGATTCCTCACATCAAAGTCTTTGTTGTCGGATAATTCATCAATTGACTGAATGTCATTAAATTCACTGATGTTTTTAGCTGGTATATCTAACAATAAGATAGTACAAAATCTAAAAAGCTTCCTCTTTACATATATATTAGTCCTACCATTCTCTAACCTAAGTGTAATAAATTTATTTACTTGAAACTCTCTCATCCTCAAAACTCTCTCATCCTCAAAACTCTCTCATCCTCAAAAGTATATTGAAAAAAAAGGTATTTAAAGTTTATGAGTGTTCCAGAAATTCTTATTATTAAATATTTTGTAAATCTCAGGAAAATATCTTTTGAAAAACGCCGTTTCACCATGTATATATTAAAAAGTTCTTCTCTCAATGTAGTCATCATATTCCTGTTGACTCCAACTACCTGGCTTTGAAGGCCTACTAGGAACTAAAGAAATCAAGTAATTTTGAACGAGTTAAATTTTAGTTCACAATGAACTCTATATAGCTATATAATAGGCTAAAAACGCTTGAAATATCAATAGAATAATATTGAAAAAAAGGTTTGAAAGTCGTGTAAAATAGGCGTTTTGTTAGACAACGTGGTTCAAAATTCTAAAAAATTAATTAATAAAAAAAAGTTTAAGTACGTTTGTAAATAAAGCGTTCCCAGCTTCTTCTATTTGGCATTTCCAATGGCATGCCTTTGCGTTTTCTGATTTCCATAATGAGATCTTCTTCTAAAGAAGCAGGTACCTTTTCGAAACCCTTGAACTCATAACCGAAGAATGCTCTTCCTTGGGTTGAGCCTCTAATATCGTCAGCAATTCCAATTGTCTCGGCAGCAGGAATTTGACCTTGAATTCTCACATATTCACCCTCAGGAATGACGTTTGTTATTCGACCTCTTCGCTTGGTTATAATCGCGGTAACTCCGCCTTCCGTTCCTTGAAGTGTTTTAATATCTATTTTCTGAACTGGTTCATATAGATGAGGATCTGCTTCTAACATAGCCAATGATAGAGCTGAAAAGAACATTCCGGCAATCTGACCATATTGTGTATGCCTAGGATCCTCGTGTATGACCATGTCCAGAAAAACCACTTTCATGCCAGCTGCAGGTTCTTTTGCTATAATACAATCACCAAGCCAATCTCTAAAGGACGCGCTTAAATAAGATTTGACACGATCAAACCTTTGTAATCCAGAAGTACCATTAACAAGAAGGCTTCCATGATAGACATCAACTATACGTCTTGCTTCCTTTGCATCCCATCCCGCGTCTTCTCTGAGAATCTGAGCTCTATCTTTATCATTTTGTAAATCATTAACTTTCCCCGTTTCGATTAATCTTTCTGTAGTCTCATCTAACGGTTCAATGTGTAACAAGATACGATTATGAGTATTTGCGGATTTTGTATAAAAATCGGGACTCTTTTTTGTAATTTTTTCTCTATAAATGATAATTGGTTCTCCAATGTAAATTTGTACTTGCTTATTAATTCTTTTAGTTAGGATTTCTATTTGGAGAGGATCAATACCACTTAGTATAAATTCACCAGATTCATCGTCTCTTCGATATTCTGCTTCTGGATTCGCTTTAAGCCATTTTCCTACTACTTCATCTAATTTATCGATTTCGTGTGGATCCTTTGGTTTGAGACTTCTTGATACGACAGCCTCACAGGCATACTGAATTTTTTCGAAGGGGTGCAACATTTTCCTTTCTTCTTTATCTCTAGGAACTTCGCTTGTGAGCATAAATGTTTCACCAGCAGGGCATACAAAACCAAATAATGCAAATAAGTTTCCAGCAGGGATTCTAGGAATATCCAGAAGATCAGTTATCTCCATAACGCCGAGCCTTTTCACTCGATTACTTGAATCACTGTTGAGCAAATAGATTGAATCAGATTGGTCAAATGTACCTGAAAAAACACGACCAATAAGTGTTGCTTGATAATTCCTCTTAGGATCTAGAAAGATTTTAGTTATCATACCAAAGAGGGGTCCATTTGGGTCACTCTTCACAAGAGATTGTCCAATTTCAGAATTTAAGTCGCCTCCCCAGATATGAGGTATTCTATATTTAGAAGCACTAACAGGATCAGGCAGATGATCAACAATCATTCTTAACATTGGCTCATCTAATGGTAAATTATCTCTTAACCATTGTATATCTCCTTCGCTATATTTAGCGAAAACATCTTGAGGTTTCAAGCCTTTTTCAACTAAAATCTCATATGTGAAGCCCCATCCATGTTTTGCTGAACCAACAGCAACGGAATTTTTAGCAAAATCAATAGTCCAACCCGAACCTTCGGGACGCACTTTTTTTATAAGCTCATTAATTTCGCGTGTAATTTTATCTATTTTAGCGAAAGTATCTTGAGGACTTAGCTTTAATTCGCTAATTAATCTGTCAACCTTGTTAATAAATAAAACAGGTTTGCAAAATTCCTCACCAACAGATAACCGAATATTAGTTTCTGTCTGCGTCATAACACCTTCAAGAGCATCGACTAAAATTATAGCACCATCACTCCCCCTCAGTGCTCGTGATACTTCTCCGGTAAAACTAATGTGACCAGGAGTATCATTAAGTTGTATAATATAAGGTTCCTCCTCATCAGGTTTTCTCGGATCGTTGAAAGCGAGGAGAACTACACTTGTAAAT
>JAHQWI010000103.1 GCA_029856085.1 Promethearchaeia archaeon
TCTGTATCTAGTTTGATTAAAATACTAATTGTATCTCCTAATGCTATTGTTCGTCCAGATAATTTACCCTCAAGAACGTCATCTAATTTAAATGACTCTCCTTTATGATAAATTAAGAAACGATCCTTAATTGTTTCAATGTCAATAGAATCTTTTGAAATGTTAATCGGCTTGTCATCTATTAACAATCTTACAAATTCAGAGAAATCAAAATTATTCAAATCAAAACTCTTTAGATTAAAATTCCCAATTTCTAAATTTTTGGGAACAACAAAAGGCAATAATAAATTAATTGCTTTTATCTGTATTGAATCTACTATCCCATCTCCATCTGTATCTACTGTGAATACGCTTTTTTTTGGTGGGAAAATCTTCCTAATTAATAATTTAAACGCAGATAAATCAAATGATATATGTCATCAACCCATTAGTCTTTAACTTGTATCTTCTATCTATTATGAAATTAAAAATCTTGCTTAATATTCTATAAGTTAGTTTTTAAAGTTATATGACAATTTCAGAAATCTTCACAGGGCGATTCTCTTCATATGATTTTTGGGCAGCTATAGCTATAACGACATTTTGAAAACCATCCTCCCCATTTGGTGAAGGTTCTTTATTTTCTTGCAAACACTCAATGAAATATCGTAATTCTGCAGCATACGAATCCATATACCTTTGTAAGAAAAAGTATGGGATGTTATCTTCCTTTATCTTTTCAGATGTATATAAACGCACGGTATTTAATGGTTCATTGTCTGCTATAGCACAACCTTTTGATCCAAATACTTCAACACGCTGGTCATATCCATACACAGCTTGACGAGAATTATCAATCATACCAAGGGCACCATTTTTAAATTTTAGAATTAAAACTGTGGTGTCGATATCTCCTGCTTTACCTATTTCGGGATCCACAAGAACAGCTCCTTTTGCGTAAACTTCTTCAATTTCACTACCTACCTGAAAACGAGCCATATCCCAATCATGAATTGTCATATCGAATAGCATGCCACCTGAACTTCTAATATACTCAATCGAAGGAGGAGCTGGATCACGAGCAGTGACTTTAACAATTTGGGGGATTCCTACTTGACCGGAACTAACCATCTCTCTAACTCTTTTAAAATTTTTATCAAATCGTCTATTGAAGCCGATCATAAGTTTCACTCCTTCTTCTTTAACGATCTCTAATGTTTCTTTGATACGTTTCAAGTCTGTGTCAATAGGTTTTTCACAAAATATATCTTTTTTCGCTTTTGCAACTTCCTGAATGAATCTGGTATGAGTATCCGTAGATGAGGCAATTACAACCATATTAATTTCAGGATCATTGATAATTTCACTTGCATCACTTATAAGTTTAGGAACACCAATAGTGTTAGCCCATTTTTCCAATTTATCATTTCTATTGATATCAGCAACTGCTTTTAGTTTTAAATTTGGTATATTGTATAATATGTTTTCAATATGTATTTTCCCCATTCTACCAGCACCTAACACACCTGCAATATATGTTTTTCTCATTCTATATCACTCATTATCTCTTATCGTTCTATTATATCTTAAGAATTAATATAAAATTTGGAATATACTTTTTTATGTTTCTTCTAAGATATATTTTTATAGAAATAGAGCAAATCTTTAATTACCTTTCATTTATAAAAAATAGTTAATTAAAAACAAGATTGATTTTATGAGTGATAACGAATCTCGAAATATCTCACTAAAAAAGAAAATTGTATTTGCAATCGGGGAAGTAGGAGACAATACAGCTATGCAAACATTTACATTTCTTATATTCACATTCTACTTTGCAATTGTAGGCGTTCCTGTATTATTGATTGGCGGAGGCTTTATTTTATGGAGTCTATGGAATGCTATTAATGACCCTCTGATAGGATATCTTTCTGATAGAACAAAAACTAGATGGGGAAGAAGAATTCCTTGGATGGTTGCAGCTACGATACCCTTAGCCATTGTAATGATACTACTTTTTACTCCTCCACTTGATCTCAATTCTCCTTCCAGTAATTTTATATATTTTATCGTAATCCTCATTTTATTTGACACGACCTACACAGCATTTAATTTGAATTATAATGCTGTTTTCTCTGAAATGTACGTAACTATGGAAGAACGTAGTTCAACAGGAAGGGTTAGAATTATTTTTGTAATGTTAGCTTTGATTTTCGCTTTTCTTCTTCCTACACTTATTATAGAGAATATTTTAGGTTATGATGTTGATACATTAATCCCAGATCCAAATACATTGAGTCAATATCAATTGACAGGAATAATAGCAGCTATAATAATTCTTGTTTCCTATATCATTTTATTGAAATGGGGTGTTCATGAACCTAAGCATATTTCAAAAGATGCCGAAACTGCGATGTCATTCACTAAAACGCTTAAGAATTCCTTTAAAAATAAATCATTTCAATGGTTTTTGATACCCGCGTTAGGAACTTGGATTGTTATAAATATTTTACCGACTTTAGCACCTCTCTTTATGACGCACGCTTTAGATATTGAAGATCCATTGCTTATTGGCATTCTTCTTGCCTTAGAATTTATTGTAGCCGCAGTCTCTACACCATTATGGGAAAAAATTCGAAATGCCAAAGGAGCTCGAATGGCGGGATTAATAGGAATAGCGGCATGGATAGTTCCCATTTTGCTTTTTGCTTTCTCAGTTAGTGTTGAAATGGCTTTTATTGTCCAAATTTTCAATGGAATAGGTCTTGGTGGAGGATTATACTTTTATGATCAATGTATTGCAGAAATCATTGATGAAGATGAAATTACTCACGGAACACGACGATCTGGGATATATTATGCAATTTTTAATTTCTTTATCCGAATATCAATGATTATTAATTTCTTCTTAATTATGATTGTTTTTAGTACAACAGATTGGTATAATTACACACCGAATCCGGGAATAGATACAATATTAGGACTCCAAATTTTAATGGGTGTTTATCCTGCTATTGTTCTTATAATTTCTTGGATTGGAATGTATTATTATCCGATAAAAGGAGAAAAATTAGCAGAAAATAGGAGAAAATTAACAGAATTGCATGAAAAGAAGTTAAGTGCTCTAAAATAAATATTAAAAATAAATCAATTTTTTTTAAAATTCTTTTTGAGAGAATTGTTACATTTTTCTTAAAAGATGTCAAAAGTAGTTGGTGGTTTAATCTCTCATATACTTTTTTTACTTCCTCTTTTCAGACAAAACTTTTTATATAACTTTCATTTATTTTTTGTTATTCTGTAAATTTTTGGAGATCTGATTAAGATGGATGAAAATGTTAAAGATGAATTTGAGGAGGAAGAAAAAGAGACTGAATTAGATATAGAAAAAGAAAAAAAGGAACAGGAATTAAGCTTAAAAAAGAAACAAGCTTTTTCCCTAAATCAATCAAAGGATTCAATGATAGAAATTTCTGAATGGGGCTCATTTAGAATTAGACCTACTGAATCTTTAGAAATTTTAGAAATTGAATCATTTTATAGAACTCCTTTGACAAATATAATCGAAAATGAAAATGAATATAATCTCCTTGTTGAATTACCAGGTTTAGATAAAAAACATGTCAATATTACTCTTCAAGATGGTGTTTTAGAAATCATTGGTGAAAAGACTCTAAAGTATAAAGAGGAGAAAGAGGATAAAAAAGAGAAAGAAAAGAAAAAAGAAAAAAAAGATAAACATAAAGACAAAAAGGATAAAAAAAAAGATAAAGGAAAAAAGATTGAAGGAGATTATTTGAGAAGAGAATTCAGATCAGCAAGCTTCTTTCGAACCTTTCACCTACCGGAAGAGATTAACTTAGAAGGAATTGATGCAAGTTTTAAAAATGGGGTACTAAGACTAAAAATCCCTAAAAAAACTTCTACGAAAGTAATTGAAATAAAATAGAATGAAATCAAATTTATTTTTATTTTCTTCTCATCATCAAATAATTATTCAGATAGTTGATAAAATAAAAAAAATGTGTTTAAAATTTCCCACCGCAATATGCACAATATTGAGCTGATTCTTTAGTAATGGGTGTACCACAATTAGAACAATAACTTGCTCGTTCTCCTGGAGTTGGTTCTTTTTCTTCTGTTAATAGATGTTTAACCTGACCTGTTTTTGAATTGAATTTTGCTCTTAATTGACCTGATGCCTTTAGATCTAAAATAATTGCTTGTATATCTTTTGCGGTAATTCCTGTACTTTTACTCACAAGTTCTACTGTTGCTTCCGGGTTTTCCTGAAATTCAGCTAAAACTACATTTCTTAACTTGCTTCTATTTGCAATCGCTATGATTTGTCCTACAAGAATAGCTATACCAATTCCAGTTGAAATAAATCCCCACCATGACCACTCATCCCATGGTATAAAACTACTTATTCCCCAATATAAAAATGCTCCCGCAATAATTAAAGTACATACTGAGAAGGATTCGGAATATTGGTTTTTTTCATACTTCATATCATATCTTCCTAAAATGTTTTCTTAATTTAGTAAAAGGGTTTATAAAAATTTGTTTTATATAAAATATAATTTAAGCTTTTTTTCTTAAAAATAAGTTAAAAAACCTAAAAAAGCCATATAAATTAGTTTGCATCTATACAGCTATTTATAATATCAAATATTCGAGAGAAATCGAGTTGGTCTTCCACCAAAGTAATTATTATCTTCCCTAAAATTTTAATTGAAAGAATATAAAAGTTATCAGAATGGATAACATTAAAATCAGGATTATGTACTCCAATTTCCGAAGTAATTTCTTCGGCTAATTCATATAATTGAGACATATTTAATCCTATTGATGTTTTATTAAATTCTGAATTAATATAAGACTTAATTATTGCTCCATTTTCAGTACAAATCAATATAAAATAGAGACCTGACTCCCCAAATTCTTTAATTAAAGTATCTAGAACTAAGTCAACTTCAAGAGTTGCAGTCATTGTGATATTAATTATTGGTTTGTTTATATATAATTTTTGGTGAAATTTATTATTTCTATTTAAAATCTCACAATATTTATATTTAGTTAAAGTTAAATGATTTAAAAGACATTTTTTTTTAATAATTCTAATTTTCTAAAACTCTGCAAAAATAAGTTACATCTCAAAATATTGGTCAATTACCACTTCAAAGCAGTGGAAAGGGCTCAAATCGCCCTTAAACTCGACCAGAGAATAATAATACGTGTTTAAGAACTTCTCTATTACTAGTCCCATACATTTTTCAATATTTTCAGTACATTTATGTTTTTCAACTATATATGCGAAAATTACGTTGTCCTTAGTTTTAAAGAACATATGATAATCACCAAGATTTATATCTTTAAGTTTTATCCCTGCGTCTTCACCGCCAATAAGATCCTGTGAATAAATCAATATTGCCGAAATAAATCCTTCAATTTGAAAAATATTTTTTGAT
>JAHQWI010000104.1 GCA_029856085.1 Promethearchaeia archaeon
CACATAAAGAGGGAGAGGATGCTGAGCATTGGGATAAAAATTCATTTAGTCTACCGTCGAGTCAAATTGAACTTATAAACAAAACCATTGAAGAAAATCCAAATACAATAGTAATTCTCACTAGTGGTAGTCCAGAGTCTATGGTTGTATGGATCGATAAGGTTCCCGCTGTGGTGCAGGCGTGGTATGGAGGAATGGAAGCGGGAAATGCAATTGCTGCCATAATTTTTGGGGATGTAAATCCCTCGGGTAAACTTCCTATAACATTTCCTAAAAAACTTTCAGATTCGCCCGCACATGCTTCGGAGCGCACTTATCCTGGTGACGAGAAGGATTTTTATGAGGAGGGCATCTTTGTAGGATACCGTCATTTTGATACAAAAGAAATCGAACCTCTATTTCCTTTTGGTTATGGATTATCTTACACCAAATTCACATATGAAAACTTTGAGATAGGTGAGGATAAAGTGTCGGGTGATGAGATATTTAATATAACACTAGATGTTACGAATTCAGGTGAACGTTTTGGAGCGGAGGTTGTTCAATTATATATCCAAGATGTTGAGTGTAGTGTAGAAAGACCGTTCAAAGAACTTAAAGGATTTGAAAAGGTTAAATTAGAACCGAATGAGAAAAAAACAATTAAATTTGAATTACGGAAAGAAGATCTCTCCTTTTTTGATGAAAAAGATAATTGCTGGAAAGCTGAGAAGGGGATTTTCAACATTCTCATTGGAAGCTCATCAAGAGACATTAGGTTACAAGGGGAGATTGAATACTTAGGGTAGGTGATAATTTAAAATGATTGTAAAAGAAGATATAGAAGAATCAAAGGAGAGAATGAAGGCTTGGTGGGATCATGAAACTACTGATAGACCTACAATTGCATATAATATTCCAGAAAGTTCGAACTCTGCAAAGGCACTTATAGCATCAGGTGCGTTAAATTATGATTTAGGCAAAAATTGGGATGGAATTGAGCCAATTTTAGACACCCTCGAAAACAATAGTGATGGTTTAGTTTGGGGTGGTGAATGCATTCCCAGGTATTTTCCTAACTATGGTCCTGGGGCAATGGCAGCAGTATTAGGTGCAGCTCCTGAATATAAATCAGGTACTATATGGTTTCACAGAAGGACCGAGGTGAAAGATATTGTTCCTCTTCTTGAAAGTGTTAAATTAAACGATAATAATGAATGGTATGTCAGGTTAAAGCGTACAACAGAAATTGCTGCTAAGCGAGGTGCAAAAAATAGTTATTGTGTTGCTATGACTGATTTAGGAGGGATCCTTGACATATTAGTATCATTTCTAGGACCTCAAGAGATTATCATTCAAATGAGAAGGAACCCAGAACTAATAGATACGTGTAGAGCAATTATAATGGAAAAATATCTGAGACTTTACGATGATCTACAAAATATTATTAATAAATATGTGGATGGCTGCGATACATGGTTAAATCTTTGGTGTCCTAAGCGATATTATACCATGCAAAGTGATTTTTGTGTTATGCTTAATCAGAAATATTTTGAAAGATTTGTGCTACCAGACCTTAAAGAACAAGCAGAGCATATGGATCATTCAATTTATCATTTAGATGGTCCTGAACAAATTAGATTTCTGGATGATATTTTAAAAGTAGTTGATGGAATTCAGTATGTGCCAGGTGCAAAACCTGGAATGCCACAAGATGGCGCTGATGAATGGATGCCGCTTTATAAGAAGATCCAAAAAGCTGGAAAGAATATTCATATGACAATTTTAGATTGTCCAATGGTTCCAAAGGTATATAAGCAATTAGATCCCAAAGGATTATTTGTCTATGCTGTATTTATTACAAAAAGTTTAGCGGAGTGTTATTTACCTAAATTCGTGGGAGGAGATGGTGGAGAGCTTGTCAACAACATCTCAAATTGGGTAAAAGATAATAAAATCGAAAGAATAACTAAATCATTAGTAAGAGAATATACAACCAGAAATAATATTGAAATTAGTAAGTCTCTTGAAAGCCAAATAGTTATGGACTTAAAAAAAAGTAGAGACGCTTTAACTTATATTCGTGGATTTGAGAAATAGCAAATTTAATCGATAATAGTTTATATCATATTAAAAATATCAATAAAGGAATGTATTAATATTTAAAATTATAAATTTTTTAAATAAGATGTTCTTCTTTTATTTCAATAGTGGTCTAAATGATCATCTTAATTAGATAAATAGTAATTTTTGAATCTAATAAAAATGCAAAAAGTAGTGTAATAGAATGGTAGATCGTTTAAAGGGAAAAATCGCTATAATTGTTGGAGCAGGTCAACAACCAGGAGATACTATAGGAAATGGAAGAGCCATATCAATCCTCTTTGCCCGTGAAGGTGCAAAAGTAATGTTGGTTGATAAAAATCTTGATTCTGCTTTAGAAACTAAATCTATGATTGAAACGGAGGGTGGAGAATCTTTTGTATTTAAAGCAGATATTGTTAGAGAGGATGACTGTAGAAAAATAGCAGATAAATGTGTAGAGATTTATGGGGGAATTGATATTCTTGTCAATAATGTTGGAATCGGTGAGGGAGATAAAAGTTTAGTTAGGCTGAGTGAAGAGACATGGGATAAAATTTTTGATGTAAACCTTAAAGGAATGTTTTTCACATGTAAATATGTGTTACCAGTGATGGAGAAACAGGAAAAAGGTTCAATTATAAACATTTCTTCTGCTGCAGCTGTTAGTGCTGTAAGATATGTAGCTTATAAAATTTCAAAATCTGGGGTAAATTCTTTAACTCATCAATTAGCTATGAAGTATGCTAAGAACGGAATCCGTGTCAATGCGATCATGCCTGGATTAATGAACACCCCTATGGCTATCGAAGGAATCGCAAGGAATACTGGAAGGAGCAAAGAAGATATAATTAAGTTTAGGAATAATATGGTTCCATTAAAAGGAGGAATGGGGGATGCTTGGGACACAGCTTATGCTGCTCTTTTCTTGGGATCAGACGAGGCAAAATTTATTACTTCAGTTATACTCCCCGTAGATGGAGGCCAAGTTTCAAAAATAGGATGAAAAAATCAAAAATTATTCAAAATTCATTACCACAAGGTCATTGATTCGGTGAATAATTGTCTGAGATCTTCAGCACTAGCTGGTCGAGGAGATAACTTGGTTACACGGTGCTGTGGCAAGGTTCCTTGAACTAGGTCTTCGATATCACTTGGTCCATAACCAACAGCGCTCAGACCATTAGGCATCCCCGTGGCTTTCATAAGTTTAATAATTTCAGTCGCAATAATTTCTCCCGCATCATTTTTATCTACGTTAGATATATCAACACCCATTAATTTTGCCGCGTATAAATGTAATTCTGGATTTGTTTTCGCGGTGAAACGAAACACAGCGGGAGAGGCAAGTACCACACACATGCCATGTGGAATGATTGGGTGTTCCGATTTAAATCCTTTAGGAAGGTATTCCTTAACCATCCCTGAAACGGGATAGGACATACCGTGAGCTAAATGAACCCCTGCGTTCCCAAAACCTATACCCGCAAATGTAGACGCAAGAATCATCTCTGATCGAGCTTTATCGTCGGACGGATCTTCGACGGCACGAACAATATTTTTTGAAACCATTTCAATAGCCTTTGACGCCCAAAGGTGGCTAATTGGGTTGGCTCCCTGGTAAGCTGGGCGTAATTCAAGGCTTTCAGGAGCAGGACGGTTGTTGTATGGGAGAGCTGTAATTGATTCCAATGCGTGACAAAGAACGTCAAAACCACAAGAGGCAGCAGCGATCTTCGGTACAGTCCGAGTATTATTAGGATCTATGATCCCCATGATTGGTCGTACCGCGCGATGGGCAATACCAGTTTTCGCGCGCATTGCTTCTAAATCAAAAATTGCGACTCCTGTTGTTTCGCTTCCAGTCCCTGCAGTTGTTGGGATAGCAATCATCGGTTTCAAAGGTCCTGGTACGGGAATTCCTTTACCAATTGGTTTGTTGACATAATCCAAAAAATCTGCAGGATAAGTTGAATACAAATTTGCTACTTTGGCGGTATCTATACTTGATCCTCCTCCAACACCGATAAATCCATCGAAATTTCCCTTCATTGCAAATTTAATCGCGTCTTTGAAGGAATTATCAGTGGGTTCAACCCGTACTTTATTAAACAAGACTGTTTCTATACCTTTTTGTTGTAAGGCTTGAAGGGTAACAGTCACGGGTTCACTATTAGTTAGATTTTGGTCTGTAACTACCATAACCCGTCTTACACCAAGGCTCTTCATATCAAATCCCACCTCCTTAGTCACCCCAGGACCATATTTGATACTGGAAGTATTCATCGTGAAGGCGGTTTCAAATGACATATTTTTCAGCTCCCAATTCTTTTTTTATTTATTTAATCAATATTATATTTTAATTATCAATATTATAAAACAGTTATATTAACTTAATCCCACTCGATCTTCGTGCTGCCATGAAATCTTTCAATTACAACACGCTCTTGAGTAAAAAACTTTAAAGCTTCATAACCTTGAGCTCGAAGGGTGCCAAAGAACGAATTTTTTGCTCCCGCAAATGGAAACCAAGCAAGAGGAGCTACTACACCAATATTTATACCAAGTTGTATATTATAAACACCATCACGAAAAAATCGTGCCTCTTCTCCACTTTCTGTATAAATTGTAACAGCATTGCCCTTCGGATTTTGATTTATTATTTTTATTGCTTCCTCTAAATTGTTTACATGATCAATACATGCAACTGGTCCAAAAACTTCTTCGTCATATATTGTCATACCGGGTTTAGCTTTTTCAAAGTAACAGGGACCTAAGAAATATCCCTTTTCATATCCTGGCATTTTTATTCCTCGACCGTCTAAGATTAATTCAGCACCCTCATCAATCCCGTTTTGTATTTGTTCATGAAGTTTGTTAAGTGCTTTTTTCGAGACTACAGGTCCCATGAAAGTTTCTTTATCCATGCCATAACCAATTTTTAGTTCATTTGTTGCTTTAAGAAGTTGCTCTTTAAAATTCTCGTAGAACGATTTCTTTCCTACAGTCATTATCACTGCTCCGGATAAACATCGTTGCCCAGAGTTGCCAAAAACCGAATTCATTATATTAGACATGATTTTTTCAACATTAGCTTTTTCTGTAACAACTAAGAAGTTATTGGCACCTCCATGGCATTGAGCTCGCTTATATAAACTACTTGCTTTTTTATAAATAGCTTGAGCTACTGGAGTTGACCCCACACTCGACACACCAACAACATCAGGATGTTCAATTAGTTGATTAGCAATTTTTACATCGCCATGGATAAAATTGATGACTCCAGGCGGAAAACCAGCCTCATCAATGT
>JAHQWI010000105.1 GCA_029856085.1 Promethearchaeia archaeon
CGTCCTCCTTAACCTTACTATTTTCACCCTTAATATTACCTTTATGGTAGTGTCTCCTATCAATCCCCTTGATTTTTATTGCCTAAAATTGCCCAACTATACTTTTTCGGGGGCACTTAAAAACCATACTATTAGGTTTTTATTTTTAAGATCATTAATCTAGATAATTAAAAACACACACACAATTATAAAAAGGGCACTAATAAACTATTAGGAAAAAATGTATCTTATAAAAGAATAACTAATCAAATAATTTTTATTTTATTTGATGAAATCTTAGAAAATTGAATTTTTCAACTAATATAATTTTAAAAATAAAATTTCATTTAACTTATTATGACTTCAAAAAAATATCTTTCAGACAAAAAAACTTCTCAACTAACGATATCGATATCGCCTGCTCTTAAAGATTGGGTAAAAAGATATGTAAATGTAAAACACGGGAATAACCCTAAAGACGACAGATTTAAGAGCATATCAGCGTTTTATGGTTATGCAATAGAGAATTTGTTAGAATTGTTTGAAAAAGGTAAAACATTAGATGACTTTAGCAGATTAGAAGATAAGGGTGTTAAAGACTTCTTTGAAAAATTCACTTTTCGCGCCACAATACCGCTTTATGAGATGGTTTCAGAATCTAATCGATATACTCACTTTTCTTTAGGATTTACTACTCACTTTATTTTAAAATACTTTAATTTCTTAAGAAAACAATTTAAACCGGGTAATTATGATGATCTCAAGATATTATTTGAAAGGTTAAAAAGTAGAGTTAATCTTTCAAATATTTCTAAAGACTGGAGATTGGAAATAACACCTGATGAAAAGAAGGGACCCGCTCGAGGAGTTTTAGAATTTATTGGAACGCATAGAAATTTACATTACGAAAATTGTAAATTTATGGCAGCCGTATTTGGAATGTTAGGTGTAAAAGTAACTGATTTTATATATTCACAGGAAGACTATTATGGGAGATTAGATTTAATTGAAACAGATCTTTTATTTAAAAGAGAATTAGCTAAGAGAGAAAGAATAAAGCTTCTTAAAGAAAACGTAAGATTTATAATAAATAACGATAGAATGCTTGATGATAAAGATATGTATCTGTGGATGAATTTAGCGGAAGACAACGAATTATATGTATGTTTTAGGAATAAAAGTGCTTTCAATAAATGGATCAAAATTATTGAAGAAGATTTAACAAAATTCGGCAATCAAGATAATTTTCTTCACAAAATATTGTTGTTTTTTAATAAAATACATTGGATACGAATTGAAAATTTGAAAAATCTCTCTTTTCAAATTGAGGACTTTATCGAAAGTAATCAAGAACAAAAGCAATTAATTATAGCTTATCTTTCAAAATATTCGGAAATTTCTCAAAATGATGGAATTTATTATTTAAATTAGTACATAAACCGAGCGTCTTCTATACAATTTTTTTTGTTGACATTTCTTAGGCAATTCCCAATTATATAGAAATATCCCAAAACTTTTTTGAAAATAATTATATAACTTATTACTTGATTAGTTATTGTATCTGACATTGTATAAACTAAAACTATTAAAGAAGATTTGATTATTTATGGAAGATTACGATTATGAAAAATTAGGTCTTAAGTGCGGACTTGAAATCCATCAGCAACTTGACACAAAAACAAAATTATTTTGCAGATGTCCTGCTGAACTTCAAGGAACTCGTGAGCCAGACTTTACCGTAAAACGGACTATGCGTCCTGTACTTGGTGAAATGGGCATTTATGATGAAGCAATGCTTACAGAGTACGAAAAAGGGATGGGAATTACCTATGAAGGCTACAATGATGCGGTTTGTACTTATGAAAATGATGATACCCCTCCGTTTTCCTGTAACACCGAAGCAAGAACGATAGCACTCCAAATTGCAATGCTCCTTGATGCCAATATTATTCAAGAAATGCATGTGTGTCGTAAAAACTATTTAGATGGAAGCGTTCCATGCGGATTTCAACGTACAATGATACTAGGGACCGATGGTTTCATTATATTAGAAAATGGTAAAAAAATTCGAATAGATATATTGAGTTTGGAAGAAGATGCTGCCAGAAAAATCAAAACCGAGCGAAAAACCAATTATTTTCGTCTAGACCGATTAGGGATTCCGTTAGTGGAAGTTACGACCAAACCAGACATTAGGACCCCTGAGGAATGTCGAGAAGCTGCTGAAAGAATTGGATTACTATTATGGTCAACAAATGTAAAGAAAGTTCTTGGATCGATTAGACAAGATATTAATGTAAGCATCAACGAAGGAATAAGAGTCGAAATTAAAGGTGTCCAAAAACTAGACTGGATTCCTATTTTAATTAATCACGAAATTTCACGACAATTAAAACTCCTTGAAATTAAAGAAGAACTTGAGAAGAGAAAGTTAGAAGAAAAAAATCTTAATACATCCCCTATAGAATTAACTCAAGCTTTAAAAAACACAAGATCTAAGTTTATAATCAAAGGTATTCAATCAGGAAAAAAATTGTATGGGATTAATTTTAGTGGATTCAAGGGCATATTTGGAAAAGAATTAATGGAGGATTATAGATTTGGTACGGAAGTTAGTAGCAAAGTAAAATTAATTTCTGGATTAAAAGGAATAATTCATTCTGATGAAGATTTAAATAAGTACAATCTATCGAATGAAGATATTAAGAAAATCAAAGAAAAACTAACATCCAAAGAAGATGATTGTTTTGTTTTAGTTTTAGGTTCTAAGAAAGAAGTGAATAAAGCGATGAAAGTGATTATTAAACGTGTAAGGTTTGCATTTAAAGGAGTCCCTCCTGAAACCAGAAGAGCCCTTGAAACGGGAAATACAGAATTTTTAAGAGAACTTCACGGGGGTGCAAGGCTATATCCTGATACAGATACAGATGTTATATTTAACCTAGAAGAAGAAATTGATGAAATAAAGGAAAATCTACCAGAATATCCTTGGATAACTATAAAACAGTATTCTAAAAAATATAAAACCGAAGAAAGATTGATAAAAGACCTCATTTTTACAGGAAGACTCAAATTATTTGACAATTTAATAGAAAGATATCCTGATAATCCCTCTTTAGTATTCACAACTTTACTAGAAACTACAACTGCTCTTAGAAGAGATGGGAAAAATATGGAAAATATTACTGATAATGATTATCTTGAAATATTTGCTCTATTAAAAAAAAAGGAAATCAGTAAAGAAGCAATTGAAGAAGTTATGAGTCTTAAAGCAGATTCTCCAGAGCTCTCTATTGATCAGATTAAAAAGAAATTAAAAATTGAGAGTCTTTCTTTAGAAGATCTAAAAAAATTGATTAATGAGATTATAGATGATAACTCTAAACTGATAAAAGAAAAAGAAATGAGGGCAAAAGGACCATTAATGGGAGAAGTCATGAGAAAAGCTCGAGGAAAAATTGATGGTGCTATTATTTCTAAGGAATTAGACATTGCTATAGGAGAAAAATTAAAGGAGTTGAAATAATTGAGCGAAAAGTTAAAAGGTTATAAAGCAGAAGGAAAAAAACTTCTAGAAAAAAATAAAGTAGAAATCTGGGATATCGTCAAAATTAGAACAACAAAAACCAATTATGAAGGGATTATTTTGCCAAGAAGCGAGTATTCTGCACCCAATTTCATTAATCTTAAGTTAAAAAATAATTACAATGTTGGAATTAAAGTTTCTGAGATTCAAGAGATCAAAAAAGTTGGAAAAAGAGAAGCGTCCTATAAAATTCCAGAGAAAGAATTTCCAAAAAATAAAAATCTCCCCAATGTTACACTATTAGGTACAGGTGGAACAGTTGCTTCAAGATTAGATTATACTACAGGTGCAGTAATACCCTCTTTTACTCCGGGAGAATTATTTAGCTCTGTTCCAGAATTGGCAGAAATATGTAATCTTGAATGTGAAATGGTTTTTGAAATTTTATCAGAAAATATGAAATATGAATACTGGCAAAAATTGGCTAAGAAAATTGAAGAAGCAGCAAATTCTGGAATTGATGGTATAATGATAGGGCATGGAACAGATACAATGTCTTTTACCAGTGCTGCACTATCATTCATGTTAAAAGACTTATCAATCCCCGTAGTGTTGGTTGGAAGTCAAAGAAGTTCTGATAGGCCCTCCTCTGATGCCGCTTTAAATTTAATCAATGCCGCAATCGTAGCTGGCTCTGATATCGCCGAAGTGGTTGTTTCAATGTTAGGCTCTACATCACATGATTATGGTTTAATCCATAGAGGAACTACAGTAAGAAAAATGCATTCTTCTGTAAGAGATACATTTCGAACAATTGATAATATCCCTCTTGGAATGATAAGGAATAGGGAAATTAAGATGTTTACCCAAGATTATAAAAGAAGATCAAAATCGAATACAATAGCTAATACGAACTTCGAAAAGAAAGTCGCCCTCATATATTCATATCCTGAAATTGATAATGAATTAATTGATTTCTATGTAGATAAAGGATATAAAGGAATTGTTTTTGCTGGAACTGGATTAGGACATTTACCCACTACCCTCTATAACTCGATAGAAAGAGCTGTACAAGAAGGAATGACAATTCTCATGACCACGCAAACAATTCACGGGTTCGTTGGAATGCACGTTTACAGTACAGGTCGGGAGCTCTTAGACCTGGGTGTTATCCCTGGAAGAAATCTATTACCAGAGGTTGGATATGTTAAATTAGGCTGGGTTTTAGGACAAACTAGTGATCCTGAAGAAATTAAAAAATTACTACACCAAAATATCGCAGGTGAATTTATAGATAGAGAATTACCAATTGCTTTCAACTATAATATCGATCAACTTCTGAAAAACAATAAACTCTAAAATCCTTGATTTATAATCTGTTTTAGATGAATTCTTTATTTTCAATAATTTCTTAAATTTCATTGAAAACAATAAAAAATTTAAAGTTTAAAGAATTTAAATTTATATCCAGAAAATATCGTGAAAACGTATGGGAAAACGTATACTTGCTCAACGCAAAGGTAGAGGGTCTTTACCCTTCCGATCGCCCTCACATCGCCACATTGGAGCTGTAAAATACCGTCCATTTAAAAAAAATGAGAAATTATTTAAATTTAAAGTAATAGATCTTATCCATTCTCCAGGACGAGGTGCTCCTGTAGCAATAGTTAAGTATGACGATGGAGAGAAAGGGTTTTGGCTTACCCCTGAGGGAATATATATAGGACAAGAATTTATTCAATCTAAGACAGGAT
>JAHQWI010000106.1 GCA_029856085.1 Promethearchaeia archaeon
CTTTAGGAAAGTATGGGGATTTATGCATTCAACATCAAATACTCAAAATCAAAAGTTAAATAAAAATCTCCCCATTATCCTTCTGATAATGTTTACTGAAACATTAGGTTTCAGTATTGTTCTACCTGTATTACCGTTTTTAGGTTTATCCTTAGGCTTAAATGTGTTTCAAGTTGGATTAATAGCAAGTATATTTAGTTTTTGTCAACTTTTTGCAAGCCCAATAACTGGTAAACTCAGTGATCGATTTGGAAGAAAACCTATTTTAATATTTAGTCAGTCAAGTACTTTTTTAGGTTTCTTGCTACTTGGTATAGCTGATACAGTTTGGATATTAATATTAGCACGTCTTGTTGATGGTCTACTAGGGAGTAATATGACAGTAAGCCAGGCATATCTTAGTGATGTATCAGATCCAAAAGACCGAACTAAAATCTTTGGATATTCGAGTGCAATTTTTGGTGCTGCCCTTATATTTGGACCTGTGATTGGTGGGACACTGTCAGCATTGAATTATTACATTCCAATGTTTCTTGCCGCAGGAATAAGCCTAATTTCCATAGTATTAGTTTTGATATTTCTACAAGAGTCCTTAATGATCAAACAAGATAAATTTAGCTTGAAATTTAACGATATTATACCTATTAGTGAAGCAAAACGCTTTTTTAGATCTAATGCGGTAAGAGGACTTTTATTAATTTTTTTTATTTATAGTTTTGCATTCATGATTTTTATCTCTAGTTTCGCTCTATTCGCTCAAATACAATTGAATGTAACTTCTCAAGAAATTGGTTATTATCTAGCTTGGGTTGGAATCCTTCGTGTCGTTTTTCAAACTTTTCTTATATCAATCCTCATAAAAAAAATAGGAGAAGAAAGTTCCTTGATAATAGGAATTTTAGCATTGATCATAACTATGGTTATCTTATTTTTAACCACTAACTATTTGATTGTATTCATACCACTAATATTTTTAGCATTCGGAACAGGTGTTGCACGCCCTATTCTAATAAGTAAATTAACTAAATCTGTAGAAAAAGAGGAGACTGGAAGCCTCCTAGGTGTGAATAACTCGCTATCTAGTATCACTCAGATTATAACTCCAATACTAAGCGGATTTATACTTCAATATTTACCCTCTCAAACACTTCCAGCAATTTCAGCACTCTCTTTCTTTTTGATTTTTCTCATCTGGCGATCAAGAATTGCTAAACCTGTACAAGAGGAAATATTAGAAACAACAAAATTACCATAAGAATTAGATCTCTTTAGAAATATCTTCAAAAAAAGATGATTTGCTAATCTGACCATATGGAAGATTTCTTCTCTGTATGACGATATTTAGATGCTCAATTATTTTTTCTGCTAAGTAAGTAAAATCAAATTGAAAAGATGAGGTTTCTTGATAATATTTCTTCAAGAATAAATTTATCAGCTCAATCTTATGTTTGGGTTCGTCCATATCAAAAAGCCCAGGATTAGTATCTAAAAGCGAACAACAAATCCATGCTAAATCGTCCATATGATTTCCCTCATAAGCATCTTCAAAATCTACCCCGTATAAAATATCATTTGAAAAGTCTATAATAAAATCTCTTAACCTTGTATCTCCTTTATTTAATACGAATAGCTCCTCTGATTTATGCTTTCTAACAGTGTTCTTTTCGTGTAATTGTGCGAGCCATTCAGCCAGTTTTTCAATACTTTTAATTACTTGATTCTTTACATCTAAAGGTAAATCATCTAATTCTTCTGAATTTTTTAATTTTTCATTAATGAAATCACTTAGATTAACTCCTTGCACTTTTTCAAGGATTAAGTAGGGTTTCTTTAAACTTAATATCTCCGGGACACGAAAATTTTGATTTTTTAATCTAATTAATATATTATTCTCACTTACAATGTTTTTCGTTCTAAATATTTTAATTATAACTTCCTTTGGAAAATCTCGTGGTTTTTTGTCAAAAACAAGATTAATTACTGTGTTTTTCTTACTTGGTAATTCTGTAATATTATAATTAAAATCTTTATTGCGAACTTCTGGGATGATACCCTTCAGGTCCTTTCTAATTTTTGATTTAATTTTTTGAAGGCTCATCTCAAAGATACTAATTTAGTAATTTTATGAACTAAATAATAATACCCATCTAAATAATTATGTGTTATAGTACACTCAATTCTTATTGTTTTTCTTTAATTTTACTTAAAATAATCTCTTTAATATCCGAGAAATTTGGAACAACAACAATCCCTTCCATTTTTTTTAATTTTTCAATGTTTTCCAATTCAATATCTCTAATTTTTAGCACAAGAGGAGATCCATCAGGTCTTGATGTAGTTATTGGCTCTAAATCTTGATCTGAAGGAAAAATATGCACAATCATACTTCCTTTAATTGCTTGAGCAACACAGTTAGTAATTAATGTATCAGCTATACCATGTACAATTTTTGCCACTGAATTTGCTGAAACAGGACAGACTAAGAATATATCATATTTACCTAACTGTAAAGGTCCCGCATAAAAGGGGATGTTTGGTGTTTTTTCCACTTTAACCCTTTTTACCGCTTCTGTTAAGGCTAACCATTTTTTATACCATTTTACAACAGACGCTCCTTCTTTTGTTAGAATTACTGTTAAATCTACACTATGTTCGTTTTGTAGTTCTTTCATTAAGTCAATACACTCATCCAAAAGATAACCCGTTCCAGTTATGCCCCACATCAAATTAAACAATTAAAACATCCTCTTTTAATTTTTATTTTATAATTCCTTAATCTTTAGTTAATTAAATTTTTTTATAAAACCTAAAGAAAAATATTATTAACTCAATTATTATAATTAATTAACTGGGAAGTTCTAAAAGTTTTCATGATGATTAAATATGAATGACTCAAAATATATTTACCTCGATAATGCTGCGACTACTCCAATGGACCCAAGGGTTATTGAAGAGGTTACTAAACATTTTAAAGAGACTTATGGAAATTCTTCAAGTTTGCATTCAGTTGGACAAAAAGCGGGTCAAATTTTGTTAAAATCACGTCAAACTATTGCTTCATTAATCAATGCAAATAGAGATGACATATTTTTCACTTCTTCAGGAACAGAAGCTAATAATATCGCAATTTTTGGTGTTACCTCAAAAAACAAAGAAAGAGGTAATCATATTATTACATCTTCAATTGAACATCATGCTGTAGAAAATCCATATAAACAACTAGAAAAAAGAGGATTTGAAGTTATTTTTTTACCAATCGACCAATTTGGTCTAATTGCTACTAAAGATTTAGAGGACGCTATAACAGATAAAACTATCCTAATAAGTATAATGTTTGCAAACAATGAAATTGGTACAATTGAACCAGTAAAGGAAATTGGTGCAATTGCAAAAAAACATGATGTTATTTTTCATACGGATGCGGTTCAGGCTTTCGGGAAAGTTCCAATCGATGTAGATGATATGAATATTGATTTGTTATCTGCTTCAGCTCATAAGCTTTATGGTCCTAAAGGAGTAGGCATGTTATATATTCGTAATAAAGGAGTAAGAAAAGGATGGGGTAAATTTATAGAGCCAATCATGTATGGTGGAGGTCATGAGAGAGATATGAGACCAAGTACCGTTAATGTCCCTGGAATTGCAGGATTCGCAAAAGCTGCAGAACTTGCAAAAGAAGAAATGGATGAAGAATCTTTAAGGCAGATAAAATTAAGGGATAAAATCATAAAGTGGGTTACAGAAAATATTGAAGATACTTATCTCAATGGCCACCCAACTAAAAGACTACCAAATAATGTAAATTTAGGATTTAGATATATTGAAGGTGAATCAATAGTCTTAGATTTGGATATGGAAGGTATAGCAACATCTACAGGTTCAGCATGTTCTTCGAAATCACTTGAACCTTCACATGTATTAACAGCAATTGGATTAAAGCCTGAAGAAGCTCATGGTTCCTTGAGAGTTAGTTTAGGAAGATTTACTACAGAAGAGGATATTGATCATTTCTTAGAAAAACTACCTGGAGTAATTGAAAGGTTAAGAAAGATGTCACCTCTTAAGAAAGGGGTTAAGTACATGTTTTCAGATTCAAATCATGAAAATCATCACTAAAAATAAATAAATCGATTTAAAATGGAAAGTCAAAAAGCACTAACAATTCTAATATTAATTGGAGGAAAAAGTACAAGGTTTGGCACTGAAAAAGCAGCTATAGAGTTATTTGGAAAACCATTAATTCTACATCAGATAGATACATTATATAAATTTGATCAAGACATTTTTTTGGTTGCTCATTCTGAAGAACAAATATTCAATTATCGTAAAGAAATAGAATTTCCAAAAGAAATTAATTTCTTTTTAGATGATCGTGAGGTTTTTAATCATCCTAAAATATTCAAACCTATGTTAGGGATATATTCAGGATTTAAGGAACTACTTAAATTAAATTTTGAAAAAGCATTTTTATTATCGTGTGATATTCCATTGATTAAATCTGAAGTTGTAGAATTGATGATAAATGAATCAAAAGGTTATGATTGTTGTATTCCAAGATGGAATAATGGTTTTTTAGAACCGTTTTTTGCAATTTATCCTGTAGAAAAAGGATTTTATAGAGCTAAAGAAATTTTGACTAATGAAAATTATGGACTCTATAACTTTATTGATAACAGTTGGAAAATTAATTATGTTTCTGTAGAAAAGTCTATTCAACCTTTAGATCACAATTTAGTTAGTTTAATTAATATAAATGGACCAATTGATATTGCTAAATTGGTAACTCAATTTGAATAAATTCAACTGTTAGATCTTATTAAATTGAAATCAAATAACAATATTAAATTTTATATAAGCAATTAGAAGATATTTTCTGTCTAAATTTGAAAAGAATTATGGTGTTGTATAAATTAACTTCTTTTAATATTTTCTTTGACCTATTAATGAAAAGAAATAAATAATTACAATATTTTATTTATTAATAAATTCCATCCAGAATCGAGAAAAAAATTGTAATTGTTATTTTACTTAACATTTATTTTTTAAACTTCGATTATTTTTAACTAATCAACCTTTCTTAATTAACTATTTTCCCATATTTTATATTCTATATCAATCGAAACATTAGTTTTAAACAATATCGATAAATTAGCCATTAAATCAATGCTTTTAGTTCTTATATCTAAAAGCAACCAAGCTGTGTGA
>JAHQWI010000107.1 GCA_029856085.1 Promethearchaeia archaeon
GTAAAAATATATCTATAAGATATGCATCAGAAATACTAGATGACATTGCATTAGAGCCACTTGATAAGTTTAAATCATTAAAAATTGATTTAAACGACGTTGCAGTGGTATTTTTAGAGAATATCGACCAAACGATAGAAGTTCTAAAGAAGGAAGAAAATATCAACTATGGCATTAATGGGATTGATAATATTGAAACTCAAATTAGAGTTCTGAAGAAATTTAATAAAGATCTAAATCTTAATTTAAACGAAATTCAGAATATTCTTCACCAAATTTCATTTGTCAATAAACAAACGCAAGACCTTGATAATTTACGTGAAGTCGTTAAAAGTGAACTTAAAAGAATAAGAAAATCTTAGATTTTTTTATTCCCACATTATTATTTTTATAAAATTTTGAAGAAAAATAGTATTATAATACCCAATTTCAATAAAATTAAAATAGTTATTTAGCAAGGAAATCTAACACTGCCTTCATGAATTGAGGCAAGTCATCAGGCGTTCTTGAAGTGATTAAATTTCCATCAATAACTACAGGTTCATCCTTAAATTTTACTCCCGCGTTTATCATATCATCACGTATAGCAAAATAACTGGTAGCTTCGCGATCTTTAACTATTTTTGCGGAGATTAGAACCCAACCAGCATGGCAAATTGCACCTACTAATTTCCCTTGTTCATTTATTTTAGAAACGAATTCTAATACCTTTTGGTTTCTTCTTAAATAATCAGGATTCTTGGTTCCCCCAGGTACTATAACACCATCGTATTCATCTGGATTCGCATCATCAATTTTTTTATTCGGCATAATGGGATAACCCCATTTTCCCTTGATTTCTCTCTTTGTTAGGCTAATCAACTCTACTTTATATCCTTCTTCTATTAATCTTATTCTTGGATAATGAAGTTCCAAATCCTCATATCCATTTGTTCCTAAAATTGCAATTTTTTTTGTCAATATCATAACCTTCCTTAATTAATTTATTGGAGTAAATTTGTATAGTATTAATTTCAACAAAATAATGTTATTATTTTAGCATTTTCATTATATTTAATTATATTTTGCTATAAGCCGATAATAAATTATTGGATTATTCCTCAAAAATTCTATTTTTTTAAGAATTCTAATTAGAGATGATAAAATTCATTACACCTATATAAATAACGAAAATAGCAATAAGTATTAGTAAGGCATTATAAGGTGTTGGAAATATTCTAAAGGGTGTCTTTTTTTTATATGAGTTCATTCTTTTTTGTCCATATTTAGGGATGAATATATACTTTTCTTCCAGAAATGCCTGCAGTTCTAACAATACAATTATAAAAGGTGCAAGTAATAGAGAAATAAATGAATCAAGAATAAAGGCTAAACCTAAAAAGATAAGAGCCCAAAAAGCGTGCTTCGGGTGCCTCATTATCTCAAAAACTCCTTTAATATTAATAGTTACTTTTCCCTCGGCAATATATTCTCTATTATTTTTAAACATTGTTTCTAATTTGATTCCCACGATAATAAAAATAATTCCTAATATTAGAAACCATATCCATAATACCTGAAAGTAGCTTTCTTGATTATTGAACTCAGAAAAAAAACCAGAATTTATTATGGGTATTGATATAAGGGGAATTGCCCACAAAGTAACATAAATCTTCTTGTAAATGTTCCAAAATTTCGTCTCAGTGTCTTTAGATCTCAAAAATATTATCCAATATAGGAAATAATTTATAAGAAAGATCGACACTAAAACTATATTTAGAATTATCAATGGAATCATCAAAAATTCATATTTATTGTTACTTTATATCTATCTATTAAATAATTTATATTCACATTATTAATTAACTAATTCTATAATGTAATAGCTAATACAATTGAAACATAGAATAATCTTTATTTGTTCATTAACACTGTAAGAATTATTTAAAATTCAACCATTTTACTCTTTGAGTAGCGAAATTAAATTTATGACTCATTTTCGAGAAAAACCCTCAAACTATTAAAGATTTAATAATAATTAATAAAAAATTTTTTAATTTTTGAAGGTTTTATAGAATTATAGACTTTTAATTAAACTATGATAATTTGTTTTAAATGCCAGAACTTATACCTTTAAGGAGTTTTTATTATAAAGTAGGAAGAAAGGATTCAGAAAGATTAAAGAAATTAGTAGCTCCTCCTTATGATGTCATTTCTGAAGAAGAATTAATCGAAATGAAAAAAGATCCAGATAATATTTGTCATATAATTCTTCCCGAAAGTTATAAAGATGCTGGCAATAAACTAAAACAATTAATAGATTTAAATCAACTTGTTTATGAAAAAAGTCGATGTATCGGTATTTATGGAATTGATTACAAGAAGCCTGATACAGGAGAATTAATTAGTCGATATGGATTTGTAGGTCTCTTAAAATTAGTAGAAATCTTTCCGGCGAACGATGGAGTAATTCCCCATGAAATGACTTTTAAAAAATATACAGATGATAGACTACAGTTAATACAAGAAACTGATTCAAATTTTTCTCCAATATTCACGGTATACAATGGTAATGGTACAGCAGAAAACCTTTTCAATAAATATATCCATAAAGAACCATTTCTTCAAACAGAGGACAGAGATGGTTTCATACATAAGATATGGAAAGTGTGGAAGAAAGAGGACATACAAGAATTCCAGGAAATTGTGAGAAAGCACTCAATCATAATTGCTGATGGCCATCATCGTTATATAACAAGCCTTCGCCACAGTCGGCATGGCGGATGTCAATATATATTTGCATTATTTATTGATTTTAATGATCCTGGCCTAATAATTTATACAAATCAACGACAAATTCACAACCTCCCTGTTAAAAATATTGGTGAACTTAAGCATAAATTAGAGAATTATTTTGAATTACAGAAAATTAACGAGTATGAGATATTAAAAAATTTAATGAAAGAGAATAAAAAGTCAAATAGTGAAACTCAAGAAGAAAAAAGCAAGGAAGAGTTAGAAAAAGAAGAAGAAGATAGAATTAAAATAGAATCACTTAGAAAGGCAGGAAAAATAGCACAAGAAGTTAAAAAGGATATTAAACCAAAAATCAAGCCTGGAACGAAAGCATTAGATATTGTTAAGATGGCCGAGGCTAAAATTGAAGATTTAGGTGGTTTATGTGCATTTCCTGTAAATTTATGTATAAATAATATTGCAGCACATTATACATCTCCTTTAAAGGATGACGGATTAATGATAGGCGAAGGTGATTTAGTAAAAATAGATTTGGGCGTGCACATTGAAGGTTATATCGTCGATACTGCATTCACCGTTAATTTCAATGAAGATGAATCACTTGAAAATATTGTACAAGCAACAGAAGTTGCTCTTGATGCGGCAAAAATGATGATAAAACCAAAAGTAAATACGAAGGAATTAGGGCAAAAAATTGAAGACATAGTTAGAGGATTTAAATATAATCCAATAAAAGAACTTGGAGGCCATCAAATTGAGAGATGGACAGTTCATGGGGGAAAACAATTACCCGAATTAGGTTCTCAAGGGGGAGATATAATGGAAGAAGGTGAAGTTTTTGCTATAGAAATATTCGCTAGCACTGGTGAAGGATCAATTCACAATACGCAATACTCACATATTTATGAGTTGAATCCATATTCTGGAAGAGTTCCCTTACGTAGAAAAGCCTCTAAACAGCTTTTAGGTTTTGTGAATAAAAATTACAAAACATTACCATTTGCTGAAAGATGGTTAGCTAATGAATTTAGGATGGGAATAGCATTTGGGATTCATGAGTTAGTACAACAAGGAAAACTGCAAGCTCATTTTGTATTAGCAGAAAAAAAAGGAGTTTATGTAGCACAATCTGAGGAAACTATTTTGGTTGCAGAAGATGGATATGAACAATTAACTTAAAATAGATAAAAATTATTTTCTCACTGATATTAACAAATGTTTAATTTTCTCCATAATCTTCTCTTTATTTAAGCCATAAAAATTTAACAACTTCTCTCTATTGCCAGATTGTCCAAACGATTCCTCAATACCAATGAATTTCATTGGCATAGGAAAATATTCAGAAATAATTCTAGCTAAGATGCTCCCAAATCCACAATAAATATTATGTTCTTCAAGAGCTACGACTCCTTTTGTGTTTGATATCTCTTTTATTAAAGCACTAATATTAATTGGCTTAACACTAGAAAGATTAACAACTTTTATGGAAATCCCTAATTTTTTCTCGATATAAGGAGCGGAATCTAAAGCTAATATAGTACCATAACCAGTTCCTACTAAACAAATGTCATCACCTTCTTTAACTACATCTGGTTTTCCAATAAGGAACTTATAGTCTTCATTATGAATTTTGGGAAATGATCCTCTAGGTAATCTAATATAAAAAGGGCCCTTTGCATCAAATATATATTCTAACATTTTAATAAGTTCAATATTATCTGATGGGTTTAAAATTTTTAAATTAGGGAGTGAACACATTAGGCTTAAATCTTCTAATGCATTATGAGTACTTCCATCTCCTCCTACAAAACCACTATGAGTTGTGATAATTTTTATATTTAAATTATCATGGCATGCCAATCTAATGAATTCCCATGCTCTTCCTGAAGTAAAAATTGAAAAACCACTTACAACTGGAACTTTTCCGGATATTGCGAATCCTAAGGCAGTGCCTAGCATGTTTTGCTCAGCTATACCCATATTAAAGAATCTATCAGGATATTCTTTAGCAAATTTATAAGTTCTTGTAGAAGAAGATAAATCAGAATCTAAAACGACAACATTATTATTTGAATGTCCAATTTTCACTAAAAATTCCCCAAATGTATCCCTAAGATCTTGTTCACTCATTATGGGGAATCCCTCTTTTTAAATCATTCTCAATATCCTCAAGTTCTTTCAAAGCTAATGTGAATTCTTCCTCATTTGGGGCGCGTCCATGATATTTTTGGGTATGTTGCATGAATGATACGTCAGCGCCTTTAATTAAATATGAAATCATAACTTTTGGCTTCCCAACTATGCTTTTACACCTTTCAAATCCTTGTAGAATTTCTTTAAGATTTGACCCATCAGTTTCAATAACTTCCCATCCGAAAGCTTTCCATTTTTCTGCTAGGGGTTCTAAAGCCATAATTTCTTCAGTAGATCCATCATTTTGAATACCATTTCTATCTACTATCGCGATTAGGTTATCTAATTTATAATGACTCCCTGCCATTACAGCTTCCCAGATTGAGCCCTCATTTAACTCTCCGTCTCCTAATAATACATAAATCAATCTTTCTTCATTGTTCAGCTTTGCTGCTAAAGCACACCCCACTCCTATTGATAAACCCATGCCTAAAGAACCTGTAGATATTTCAATTCCAATTTTTAAGTTTTTTACTGGGTGCCCCTGTAGATCTGAACCAATTTGCCTTAAAGTAAACAGATCTTTTCTTTTAATAAATCCTATCTTTGATAAAACTGCATACAAAGCTGGTGCTGCATGTCCTTTACTTAAAACAAATATATCTCTTTCAGTCCATTGAGGATCCTCTCGATTAATCCTCATAACGTTATTATAAAGAAGATAAATAATAGTAACACAGGAAAGTGACCCACCAGGATGACCAGATTGGGCCTGAAAAATCATTTTCAAAATATCTTTTTTTATTCCCAAAATATCATGTAAAATTTTTTTCCCTTCTGCTTCTGATAATGTCATTCTTAAACCTGTATTACTGATTTATTTATTATTGGAATTTGAGATGATAAAATTGCTAAGTTTATCAGAATCATAAAACTCTACTGGAGGTAAAGAAGCAGTAAGTGCTGCAGCAGAAAGAGCTATTCTTGCTCCACTAGAAACTGGAACTTTTGATGCAAATGATAAGCCTAATGTTGCCATTATCACACTCCCAACTGCCACATAACTCCTAGCAGGTTGTTGTAAGATTGGTTTAATCTTTTCCACCTTCTCAAAATTCTTATAAAAAAGATAAGAATCTAATTCTAAATAATTTAATAATACATTTTTACATTTAGATGAGTTTAAAATTCTCTTCCCTGCTATTATAATACTAGTTTCATTACGACAATCAATTGAAAAGGTTTCTAAAGCTTTTTGAAGGTTCATTTTAATTAAATCCACATCTTCATATAGATAATAATTGGAGATAGTTGGACGAGCAAGAATAGGAATATTTCTATAATATTCTTTCAACCTTGATAATAAATTTTGAATAAAAATATCTTTAAATAACCCTCCTGTACCATAATCTAAAACTAATATTGAATCAATATCACGAGATCTAGTTTCAATTTTATCATAGAATTTCTCAATTATATTTTCTGAGATTTCATTAGTATAATCTGTTTCTAAACGTAAAACATGTTGATTCAATGCTTTAATGCGGGTAATTTGGGGTGTATTTATACTTTCATCTACTATTATACCTGATGGATCAATATTTAGTTCTTTGATACATTTTAAGAAAAAATCCCCTTCAAAATCACTACCAATAACTGTAAAAACTTCTGGTATACCACCTAAAGATTTAATATATTGCAATACTAATCCAATAGCACCAATATATGTTTCACTTCTTTCAATTTTTACATTTGGAACTGGGGCATCAGGAGAAATTCTATCAGCATAGCCAAAAATATATTTATCTACTAAAGCTTCTCCTATAATTAAGACTTTCTTTTGTTTCCATTCTTTGATACTTTCAATTTGAGACATTGCTATGAATTTGCATTATTCTTTATCTATTTAATTGACCTTTTAATTTCTTCCAATCTCTTAGAAAAGCTTCTAAACCTTTTTCAGTATTCGGGTGAACAAACATTTTTTCTAAAACTGAAAATGGGATAGTTGCAATATGTGCTCCCAATTTTGCAGCTTCAACAACATGTCTAGTATTTCTTACAGATGCAACTATTAATTCTGATTTAAAATCATAAGCATTTAAAATTTCCATCGATTCCCATAGCATATCAATCTCGTTTTGACCATTATCCATTAACCTTCCAATGAAAGGACTAATATAGGAAGCACCTGCTTTTGCTGCTATCAGAACTTGATTTTGAGAGAAAACTAAAGTTACATTTGTTCTAATATTTTCAGCCTCAAGAATTTTTACTGCTTTTATCCCCTCCTTTGTCATCGGAATTTTAATAACAATGTTAGGAGCGATTTTTACCAATTCTCTTGCTTCTTTAACCATTTCCTCCGTTTTTAACCCAATAACTTCAGCACTAACGGGACCATCAACAGTTTCACAGATTTTTTTTAATTGTTCTATAGGATCAACCCCTTCTCTTGAAAGTAGGGTAGGGTTGGTAGTTACACCATCGATTATACCTAGTTCTTGCATTTCTTTTATTTGCTTTAAGTTAGCAGTATCTATAAAAAATTTCATACAATTTCACGAGTAAATTTTATTGATTATAATGATAATTGGTTATTATATACTTATAGCAAATTCTTTTAAGTTTTTAAATATCATGTCTGGTATTATCGATTGTATTTTTTTTTCTTCTTCTTTTCCATAACCTGTTAAAACTAAAACAGTTTTGCATCTCACAGCATTACCCGTTTGAATATCATTTAAAGTATCTCCAACCATGTAGGAACTTTTTAAGTCTATATTATGCTGTTGTTGTGCTTTAAGAATCATACCTGGATTTGGTTTCCTACAATCACATGGGCCAGAATATTCAGGATGGTGAGGACAGTAATAAATCGCATCCAATTCTGTATTATTTTGTTTTAAAATGTTTATCATTCTCTCATGAATTTTTTTAAGAGTCTTTTCCGTAAAATAACCTTTTGCAATACCTGCTTGATTACTAATTACAATAAGTAAGAAACCTTTCTGTTTAAGAATTTTTAAAGCTTCAATTGAACCCTCAATAAATTCAAAATCATTTGGATCTGATAGATAATTAACTTCTTTATTTATCACACCATCTCGATCTAAGAAAATTGCTTTATTTTTTTTTGTTATTTTCATCGGATTCTTTAAATAATTTGATTATTTGATTAGGATCCTCGGCTTTTAAAATTGCACTTGCACTAGTTAAAATATCCACATTTATCAATTTAGCATTTTCAGGACTTATGCCGCCATCAACATCAATTTCAAAATTCAATTTATTTTGATGCCTATAAGCATATAATAGATTTATTTTATCTGAAGTTTCCCATATAAATTCTTGTCCAGAATATCCAGGATTAACAGACATAATTAAAACAAGATCAATTTTATTTAGGTATGGTATTATTTTTAGAAGAGTTGTATCAGGACTTATAGCAATTCCAACTTTTTTATCGAGTTTTTTAATTTTATTAATGATATTTTCGATATCTCCTCCCGACTCATAATGAAAAACAAAGATGTCAGTATATTTAATGACTTTATCTATATAAGTAAGGGGATTCTTAACCATAAAATGACCGATTATTGGTATATCATAGTTCTCTTTTAGAATTTTGAAGATATTTAAGTAGTTTTGTTTATTTTCAACAAATTTTCCATCCATTACATCAACATGTACATAATCAAGCCCTTTTAAACCTTTAATTATATCTGGGTCGAAATTTTCGGTTGCGTGTAATGAGACCGCGACTTTCTTCATTAAAATCAACTATTCAAAGAGTTCATTTTCCACTAAATAGCAAATAATATGTCCAACCGTTATATGACACTCTTGAATTCTTGGAGTATCAGTCGAGGGCATTTTGAGACAATAATCTACAATTTCTTCAATTTTGTTTTGTGTTTGACCTGTCATTCCGACAGTTATTGCACCCTTTTCTTTAGCTTTCGCTAACCCTTTAATTACATTTGGAGAGTTTCCTGAAGTACTTATCCCAATAGCTATATCTCCTTCTTCTACAAAAGCATTAACTTGGCGTTCGAAAATTAAATCATAACCATAGTCATTAGCAATAGCAGTAACGGAAGATGTGTTTGTATGAAAGGCTAACGAGGGAAGTGATTCACGGTTTTTGTAGAATTTACCAACAAATTCGGCAGCTATATGTTGAGCATCTGCAGCACTACCTCCATTTCCAAAAAGGACAACTTTCTTTTTATTTCGGTAAGCTTTAATAATTTCTTCAGAAACCCTTCTAATTTGAGGAGCTAAATCCTTAATTGCTTCTTTAACTTTAATGCTTTCATTTAAAATTGAAATAATTTTATCTTCCATAATTTTCACTTTAATTTTTAATATTTTTATTAATTAATTTCCCAAACTTCAAGACCTTTTGGATTGAAATGAAAATTAACAATTTTTCCTCCAATTTTTTCTAATTCTTGAATAACTCTGTGCTTTTTATTAGGTTCTGAAAATAATAATAAATGTCCTCCACCGCCAGCACCTAATAATTTTCCTCCAAGAACTCCAAACTTTCGTGAAGTTAAATAGAAGTTTTCTATCTCTTTATTTGAAATTTTTGAGCTTAAACTCTTTTTTGCTAACCAACCTTTATGTAAAAGTTCACCAAATTCGTTTAATCGACCAATATCATTAGATTCAACAATATTCCTCATTGAATGTGCCACATCCTTCAAACCTTGCATAGCCTCCATGTAAGATTTTTTTTCAATTTCGTAGCCTTTTAAAACTTCATCTTGAATATCGGAAGAAAAATGTGATCCTCCAACATAACATAAAATTAAACGATATTGTAATTCATTTACTATTTCATCTGTTTTCTTTATAGGGGTTACCTTTACAAAATTAGTGAATTCAATAAAATTAAATCCACCATAAGCAGCAGCAAATTGATCTTGATAACCACCCTTCTGTTCTAATTCAATTCGTTCGATATCATAAGCTTTTTGAGCGATATCGTGTTCCGATAATCCAAAATTATAATAAACGTTAAATGCACCTATTAGCGCAACCGATAATGAGGAGGATCCTCCCATACCTGAACCTGCGGGAAGTTCTGAATAAGTTGTAATATTAAATCCCTCATTAATTTCCAAGACATTCACAATTCCTTTGAATATTTCGAAATCTGTAGAATAATCTTTATCACCAATATTAAAAACCAACTCTTGATTATAATTTAATGAAAAGATCCGGATTTTTTTATCATCCCTGGGTTCTATCGTAACATATACATGGCGATCAATAGCTGTGCTTATTACACAACCGCCATATTCTATACAGTAGGGGGCCATATCAGTACCACCTCCTCCAAAACTGACCCGGAAAGGGGCTTTTGAACGTACTATCATATAAAATACAATCTTAAATTAAGTCTCAATATCAAATTGATTTCATACTAAATCATTAAAAAATTTGATTGTTATTTAATAGTTTATATTTAATATTTTGCAAGATTTGACATTTCGATTCTCATTGAAAAATAGTTAATAAATAGAGAATTACTATATTCCTTATTTTAAATCGATCGAAAAATCGAAATGGGAATATACATGTTAAAAATTCAAATAAAGTTTATACACAAATAACATAAGCTTTTTATAAAAATCAATCAAACTAAGGAATTGTATATATAATGGAAAAACTTAATATTTTTCTTGTAACTTTAACATTTGCTCCTGATACTCAAGATGGGGCAGCAAAATTCTTCACAGGAATCTATAATTACTTAAAAAATCAAGGTCATAATGTAAAAGTTATAACTGGAAAATGGAATATTAAACTTTCAGATCCTAATATCATTCAGCTAAATATAATTCCGAAACGATTTTTGTGGTTCCCCCAATTTAATCTTAGCACGGTTAAATATCTGAGAACACAAGAATTTGACATAATACATGGAAATAGTCCTAAAGGAATATTACCAATTATATTATCAAATCAAAAGCGATTCATATCTACAATTCATGATTTAGGTCCATTTGAGACGAGTTTTACAAGAATTCCAATTGAAAAATTTTTAATTAAACTTGCAGTTGAGAGATCTACCTACATTACAACTTGTTCTGATTTTATAAGAAAAGAAATAAAGGATTATCTTCCTAAAGTAGACATTAATACCATCTTTAATCTCTATTCAGCAATAGAAGATAAATATAAACCACTTCCTTTAGAAGCAGAAAAATTAAAACAGCAATTACAAATCGAAGGGCCCATAATTTTATATATAGGGCGAATAGCAAAATACAAAGGAGTTGATAATATTATAAAGGCTTATAAGATTGCAAAGAAAGAAATTCCTAACCTCAATTTAGTTATGGGAGGTAAACCAGATTTTTATATGGAAAAAATCTACCAAGAGTGGAAACAGAAATATAAGGATATTCATTTTGTAGGATTTGTATCTGAAAAGGAAATTCCCGTTTATTATTCAATGGGAGATATTTTTGTAACATACTCTTATGCATCAGAAGGATTTGGTCTAACTCCGATCGAAGCAATCGCATGTGGAACTCCTGTAATTTGCTCCTCTATGATTGCCTATAAAGAAGTATTACAAAATAATGCAATTTTTGTTCCTCCAAGGAATTCACAACAATTAGCCAAAGAAATTGTAAGCCTATTAAAAGATGATTCAAAAAGAGAAGCACTTATAGAAAAAGCTCAAAATTTTATAAAAAGATACTCTTGGGATTCAGTAGGGCAAAAGCTTGAAAAAGTATATTATAAGTTTTTAGATTATTAAGGTCCTGCTCTCTCTCTGATTTAAAAGTTATTCTATTTTAATTTACTTAATCTATTCTTGATAAAATTAAAGCAAATATCTATGGGATTCTCAAATTGGCTGATCTTTTCTTTGAATGAGCTAAGATTAAACCTATTAGGTGAGGGTCCTTGAGCTAATATTTTATTTGCTCTTTCAATTATTTCATCAGAGCTTCTAATGTGTTCTAAAGGAAATCCGTTCTTTATTAAAAATTTCTCTTGAGGTGCAGAATCGCCTGGAAAAAACTCTATGCTTGGAACATTCAATAGGCTTGATTCTCTTACGATTGTCCCACCGCCACTTATAATTAGAGATCCATAGAAACATAAATCAACTATATTCGGTAAGTATTGAGTAATTATGATATTTTTTTCTTTCCTTAATTCTTTTAATTTTTTCAAAAGAAATCCTTTTTGCTTTTCAGATCGAACTAGAAGGATATATTTATGATTAGGGAATTCTTTATAAATTGATGGGAGAAATTTGCTAATCAATGTCTCATCGGGTTTAAGTTTATCAATAAAATAACTAGCATGGGCAGGTTCACTTCTTATTAGAAGAAAGTTACCTTTTTCTAAATTAAACTTATCAAGGATATTTGGGTCAGGTTTATACTCCGAGAGCCAAGCAATTTCATCTAAACCATTATAACGAATAATTTTCTCTGGATCAGCATGAAGATTTATATAATGTTCTATAGGGATACATTCCGGAGTTATAATATTATCTATGAAGGGGTGAATTAATTTGCAGACAGGTTCATTGCGTGGCTCATCATTTATACCCATTGAAGGAATTTGTAAACCGTATGCTATTCGTGTTCCTTCTATAGATAAAAACGTGACAAAATAATCAGGTGAAAATGTTTTAACTAGAGGAAGAAGAGCTTTCAATCGATCAATATAAGTTTCTAATTTATCCTCTAATTTTTGCCCACCATGTTTGCCAATCATCTTATAATTTATACTAAAATCTTCTAAAATTTGATATGTTGAATCATAGTCTCTTGCTGTTATTAAAAGATCAGATTCTTCATTTTCAAATTTCTTAATTAAAGAATGAAACATAACAGCAGTTTTAGGTTGCTCGATATCAATCCAAATTTTCTTCTTTAAAAGGCTCATTTTTTACTTTAAAAATGTTAAAAAATTATTTGTTTTTCATAAAAGAATAGAATATTCATTAGAAATTTTGACGGTTTATAGGATTTTCTAATAATTTTTTTACTCGAGCTTATTTTAAGGTAATTTTTATTTCCAGCAAATACATGGATTGGATTTGCACTTTATACACATATTGGGATATTTTTTAAATAAAGCATATTCGAGGTCAATATCTAATAAATTTGCTAAGGAAGTTGTCCAGGCAAAAATGTCTGCTAATTCTTCTGACGCTTTATTGGCATCAATTTCTTGATTCTTTAAAATATTTGCTAATTCCCCAATTTCTTCTATTAACCAAATAAAAGTATTTTTTATACCTCTTATTTGATCCTGTTCAAAATAAAGGTTTTTAATAAGCTTCTGAAATTCTGATATTTTCATTTAAGATAAATAAGAATTTAAATTAATATTAAATTAAATATTCTGATTAACCCCCACCAGGTGTAAAAAGCCAGTTGAAAATTCCCACGTGTGCTAAGATCACTAACATTATTAATGTAATAGATAAAATAATTGTACTTATTGGTCCAACTTTAATACCAATTGAACTATCTTCAAAGAATCTCATTAATCCTGCACCTCCCATAGGCATAGGAGAACTTCCACTTCTTCTTTTCTTGCGTTTAGATTGAGTACGACTAGTTGACATAACAAAAAAATCTCTTTAGAATAATAATGTGTATAAATACCTTAAAAAATTTAAAATTTTATATAAAAGTTTTAAAAATATATTATAATAAATTTTTATAAACGGCATTCATTATTTTTAGATAACTTAAGAAAAGAAAAGATAGAGAAATGGCAAAAAAAGAAAAATTTTTATTATTTTTTACGAGTTTTTTACTATTTATAGTAATTCTCTCATATATACCAGCGGATTCAGAAATACGATACATAGATTATAATAATACCAGCAAAATTCCAGAAGTATCCGCTAGCGTGGAAGGAATAGAAAATGTTATGGTTACAAAAGTTGCAAGAGACGCTAATGTAAATAGTTATGGTTTGGTAATTTTTGAAGATTCAATAGAATTTAAAAATTTAAATAATTATCCAATCTCCTCAATATTTTTTGGACTTCCGGGATACAATCCTGAAGATTTGATTTTCTTTAAAGCGACAGGAATAAACGAAAACACATTATTAGCTGAACGTTCTAGTATCATAATGAATGGATTTGAAATGATAGTCATATATTTTGATTCACCACTCTTACCACATCAAAAAAGTACTGTCAAGTTTACTTATATCTACAATAACATAGTATCTTACACAATGTTAGATAATCAATATGCAGCTCTTTTGGTTACCGTTTATCCAATTCTACCCTATAAGCTAGAAGGTAATATAGCCGCATATTTTAGTGTCCCTATAGATTCCTCAGACTTATATGGAGGTTGGGGTACGCAGCTTGGCGGAGTTAATACACTCTTTTATGATTTTGAAGAGATCAGGCTGCAAATTGGAGCTGATTTTATAACTCCTTTCATGGAAAATTTAGATGATAAAATGCTAGTTGAAATATCTTTTGTTAACAATGAAAAAACTAAAACAGAGATGAAAGAAATAAACCGTGATATATTTATCTCACCATGGGGAATAATAAGAGTCAACGAAAAGTTCTCAATAGAAAATCTTGGAGAAATCAATTTTAATACAGTTTCATTAAAAATTCCTCAACATGCCTCAAATCTCAATATATTTGATGATTTAGGGGAAATATTAGGTGTAGTAATTGAGAACTCAGGAGATTTAACGTATAAAAGAGTTACAATCAATTTATTACAAAATCGTATAAGGCTAAAACCTAATTCAACATTTAATTTCAATGTTGAATATAATTTACCTTTTGAAAATTATGTTTCATTAAACTGGTTCCAACAATCAATTCAGATTGATTTGTTAACAACTACATATGACTATATGGGAAGAGATCAGACTATTAATGTGATAATTGATGGTTGCTATAATGTTGATTCAATTTCTGAATATCCAGAAGCTATCAAAAAATCTCAGGGAACTACAGTACTTGTATATAAATCTGATTTTATTTCACCTTTTGAAAGCATGGTAATACAATTTACATTTACAATTGATTTATTCGACTTACTTCTAAGACCTATAATTTTTATGCTTTTAATATCTTTTATTGCGTCAATTTATGTTTTAACTGTTAAATTAAGAAAGAAAGAGCGTGATACGATTATTTTAAAAAGAGAATTTATCCCCGTTAATGAAATCCGAGAATTTTGTTCATTATATGAAGAAAAAAATGCTTTTCTCTTAGAAATCCGACAAGCAGAAGAAGATGCAAGAAGAAAGAAAATAGCAAAAAAGAATTATAAAAATATTTTGGATAAGAATACATCAAAAATAGATGAAATACAGAAAGAAATAAATCCTTTTAAGAGAGTTTTATTAGAAACGAATATTACTTTTGAAAACGTCATAAAAAGGTTAGATCTTCTAGAAGCAGAGCGAATTAGTGTTAAAGATAGCTTAAATCTTTTAGAATCTCGATATAAAAGAGGTAGATTGCCTTCTAGAGCAGCTTATCTTAAACTATCTGAAGATTTCAAGAAAAGGAGAAGAAGAATTGAAAGAAATATCGATAAATTAATTCAACAATTAAGAAGTTATCTCCTATAAAATATCTTTCTTGTGTAAAAATTCATGAAGCCATGGTTATTTGATATATTAGCATGTCCCATTGATAAATATTTTCCATTAAAATTATATATATTTTCTTTTGAAACTAAAGCTGAAGAATTTCAAGCATTTATTGATATATATGAAAAAAGAGATCTAACCTTCATAAAAGAACAGAAAGTAATTGAAGTATCTCAAGAAAAAGATTTCCTTTTCATAAAAGATAATATTACTATAGAAAAATCTCCTTTAAAATCTTATCTTGGATTAATTATTTCAAGTATTAATGAATTAGATAATATCTTTGACAAGACTAAAAATATATGTAGTAAAAAATGTTTTAGCATAATAAAGATAGAAATTAAACAAAAAATTGTTGATTTTTTGAAGAATTTCAATTTAAACGATATTGAAAATATCTTTCCTGAATTATATTTTTTAAATAAAATAAAAGTAGAAACAGAAATTGAATCAGGCCTATTATTTTGCGATAAATGTAATCGTTGGTATCCCATAATAGATACAATACCACAAATGCTCCCAGATCAATTTAGAGATAAAAAAAAAGAAATTGAATTCCTTAAAATCAATAAAAATTTATTAGATGAAGAATTTTTTAATCAAAACCTTAAACCATTTAATTTATAAAAAAAGAGCCCGGTGGTGTAGTGGCCAAGCATCTGGGGCCTTGAACCCCGTGACCACGGTTCGAGTATTAACAAGTATGCTTGTTAATTGAAATTCCGTGCCGGGCTATTTTTTTATAAAGAAAAGGGGAAATGTTCAATATATAACACTAATTATTGTAAATAGAAATATCCTGCATTAATATGCCTCATCTTACACAGTTAAATTGGAGTTTTTTAGAAATATTTTATTTGATAATAATTTTCTTAGTAGGATTTTTGGTAACTTTTAAAATCCTCCCTTTTCTAATAAAATTTATGAAAAAGAAAGATTATATAGGCTATGATATACATAAAAACGCTCAACCTAAGGTAGCCGAATCTGGTGGAATCGTTTTAGTTATTGGTTTTACAGTTGCTTCAATTTTCCTAATGTTCTTTTTTCCAGTATTATTCAAAAAGACTCTCATTTTTCTCTTAACTGTTATTAGCGCAGGAGCTATAGGATTTATAGATGATCGAAAAAAATTAAAATCACGATATAAAATTACTCTTTCAATTTTTTGTGGTAGTGCTATTTTTTTTGCTAATTTCTTTGGTTTTATAGCAATATCTTCGCCGACAATTCCTTTTATTGATAAAACTAGATTAAACTTCATTTATCCGCTCATCATACCTGTAATTGTAGCCGTTTTTATAAATAGTGTAAATATGCTGGAAGGATATAATGGAGAAGGTTCTGGGACTTGTTTAATTATAGTTATATTTCTGTTCATATGCGGTTTAATATGGAATTCTGCTGAAGCAGTGTTTTTTACTATTCCTGTAATTGCGGTACTAATCCCATTTCTTATTTATAATAGATATCCCGCAAAAGTATTCCCCGGGGATGTAGGAACTCTAAGTATGGGGGCGATGATTGCATGTATTATGTTTTTTGGTTCACTTGAAGTTGCTACATTTTGCGCACTTTTAGCTCATATATTTAATAGTTTTTATGTGATTAATTCTGTTCGCGGGTTTTTTGAAAGTAGTGATATTCATAAAGATAAAAGTGATATTATATTACTTAAAGATGATCGAATCCAAGCATCAGATAAGAGAGATGCTGCACTAACACTACCTCGGCTAATATTAGCGAAAGGGTCATTAACAGAACCAGAATTAGTAAAAAATTTCTATGCCCTTTCAACTATTTGTGGGTTCTTTTCTATTATCTCGATAATTTTTTTACAGGTTTCCATAGGAAATTTTGAACTTATTGTTTTTTTTGTTTCAATCATTATTTGTTTTGTTCCTACTAGTTTTTTATTATATAAGTTTCCCAGAATAAGGGGGATAATCGTGCAGATGATCATTTTACTAGTTTTTATAATAATTTTCCTAGCTATTATTGATATTCTTATTATGCCTCTACCATTTGAAGATATTGGGTTTGGTATAATAAAAATCCCGGTTAATCTTTTAATTTCTTTTCTCTTAGTTGTTCCTGGATTATTAATTTGGTATTTTCTTACTATTAAATACTTTTGGTCGGTGATTGAGAAAATGAAAAAGAAAAACGAAAAGAAGCAAAGAGAAAAAAATGAGGTATTGTAGTTGAAAAAATTATTCAGAAATTTACTATTTATAATATATCTTTTTGCATCAATTGGATTATTCATCTTATTGAATAAGATATTCTTTCATTTTGATTGGTTAGAACTTCTATTAGATTGGAGTTTTTTAATAACAATTTTCTTGTATTTATTAACAATCGAAGAATTTTATCATTGGGTTCGAAATAATAAAAGAAGTGAAATGAGCGATCTTGTGGCAATAGCTTTTTTCTTTTTCCTCATTTTTTTCTTTTCTAAGGATTTTTTAACTTCTTTAATGGGGGCATTCTCAATTTATCTGTGGATTGGAATTTTTGAATTAAGAGAATATCCAATATTAAATAAAATATTAATAATCTCATTAGTGACTTATAATGTTATATTTTTTGCAGGTATCCTTTCTTTCTATCAAGATAATCCTATATTTATCGATACCGCTTTTGCATTTTCTTTCTGGATTATACTGATTATGGGATTTATATTATTTGGGAGAAAATATTTAATTGTGTGGAGATTTATGAGCCCAGAATATTTAACACTATTTTTATATATAATAGCTTGGTTAGTAGTTGTCTTTATTAATCAATTTACGGCTCTCAACTTCATTAGTAATAAACCATTGATTTTTAATCAATTTACTACTCTCGATTTTTTTATGAATATCTATTTTATCCTAATATGTGTGAATTGGATAATTTATTTTGTTTCAGGTTCAATTTTAGACAAAATGCTTGGAATCAAGAGAGTAAAAGATAGCAATATGTTAAAAAAAGTTAGGAAAGTAAAAGATAATATTGGAATTAAAGGTAAAGTAAAAGTAGGCTATGGAAAATATCCAATTTTAAATGCCATGGCATATGGCTCTTTTTTTGATAAAAGAATTGCAATTATTGCTGAAGATCTGAACCAAATTCCAAATGATGAGTTGAATGGTATTTTAGCTCATGAATTGGCACATACAAAAGGAAAACACACGTTAATTTTAACTTGTATTACATCTGGAGATTTAATTGTTAGAATGTTTTTAGGTATACCTGCTACACTGTACGATTATACATTTGGAAATCCTCAGATACCTATGATAGTTTTCATTATTTTGAATTTAGCAATATATATCCTTCTTTTTATATTTGTAAGAATTTTAGAGGGAAAAGCAGATTTAAAAGCGAAAAAAGCAGGATATGCAAATGAGCTTGCAAAAGCACTATATAATTTAGAAAGCTTTTATGCCACCGGACGAGAAATTGGATTTAATACTATGCTCCTATGTGATGAGAAAATTACAAAGGATAACCAACTATTAGATTATATGAATACAGCCACTTATTTAAATCGCTCAATAATCAAACCCTCACGAATTTCTCTCATAGGGAGTTTTATTAATTCACATCCCCCGAGTTATATAAGAATTGCAGCAATATTGGGTAATGAATTAAAACCAAGTAAAGAGGCAATTCTTCCATTCATATGCTTAAAAAAATCAAAACAACAAAAATATGCTAAGAAATTTGAGGTTGCTCGCCAAAAGTTTAAAATTATCGCGAATAAAAAATTTAAAGAAACATTTGAAATTAAAGATATCCCTTTTTTAATGGAAAACCTGAGAAGAAAAGAGGTGTATAAATTTGATCTTAATAAAGATTTTGTTTTTAGAAATAAGATTACTGATGATATTATATTAGGTAAATTAAATGATATTAAATTCCTTGATGAAATTAGCGAAAGTGAACAATTTGTAATTACTAATCTAAAAACCAATCAAAAAGAATTCTTAAATTCATCAATATATACTCATTTTCAAATTGATTTAAATGAAACATATTTTTTAGAGAAGAAAACTCCGTTAACTTTAATAGACATTGATTTAAATAGGAATAATCATAACGGGAACTTCTTAATCTTTTTAGATGAAGAGAACAACAAAATTTTAAAGCCAATTTTAAAAACTAAACTGCCAAATTCAATTGCCTTCATTAAAAATTTTAAAGAACAAGACATTTTTTTCAAAAAAAAAGGAGAATTAAAAATTTCAAGATGTATAGATGTCTTAGATGCTAGTGAGATAAAAGGTTATGAGTTAATCCTAACTAATTTTGAAATCACGAAAAACCATGAACAAAAACATTTAAAATACGTTATAGACGAATTGATTATTAAACCGAAAAGGATAACTCTACCTATACATAGAGATCGAAAATTTCGAGAATCTGAATTACAAATAATAAAATGGTTGATAAATAAAGACCTTCTTTCATATATTTATCTAAAAAAACCAGTAAATAATGTAGAAATTGGATTTATTCGGAAAATAAATTTAAAACCACAAAATATTGAAAACTATCATAAAAAAACTGAAAACGATGATAAAGAAACTCTTGTATTAAAAAATATTTTTGGAAAAGAAATAAAAATTCCTTATAATAAAATAGAATTAATTATTTTTGAATATACTAGTGCTATGATTCAAATTAAATCTGAGACAAGCTTCTCAAGTCGTTTAGGCTATAAAATATTGAAGAAATTTAAACCGGAAAGAATCTTAATAACTTAATAAAATTTAATATAATTATACCTTTCAATGGGTTGTCAATGTCAAATAAAATTAAAAATTTTTTAAACCTTCTACGTATACGGCAATATTACAAAAACGTAATGATATTTGTCGGGATTTTTTTTAGTGAAAGACTCTTTGAAATAGATCTCTATTTAACTCTCTTTATTGGTTTTTTTTTGCTATGTCTTGCATCATCCTTTAATTATATTATTAATGATATAAGAGATATAGAAAAAGATAGAAATCATCCAGAAAAAATCAAAAAAAAACCTATAGCCTCAGGTGATATTTCAATTTCTTTCGCTATACTGTTATTAATTATATTAGGAGGGTGTATTATTTTATTTTTGATTTTTCTGATTCCAAATATAGGTTTTGCTTTTATGATAATTTTGACAATTGTCACAGGTCAACTTTATAATCATCTTTTTAAGAATTACGCATTTATTGATATTCTTATTTTGTCTACTGGATATCTATGGAGAGCTTTAGCAGGATGTGCAATAATTGAAGAATATGTTTCTGCTTGGTTATTTTTAGCCATTTTTGAAGTAGCTATGTTTTTGAGTATCGCAAAAAGAAAAGGAGATTTGATAATTCTTGGAAATAATAAAGCAGTTGACCATAAAAAAATTTATGATCAATATTCTCTTAAATTATTAGACCAATTTCATGTAATAATTGCGGGGTCATTGTTTATGACATATTCTCTATATCTTCTTATTAATTTTAATCTTATTAGTTTCAATTCCACAGAGACTCGAAATGCCAATTTTTATGAATATATTTCTATTTTTACAATACCAATTTCACTGTATATAATCATGCGTTATATGTATCTAACCTCAACAAAGCCAGAAATCGCTAGAAACACCGAAAAAGCCTTTTTGGACAAAGGAATAATCATTGCTGGTGCTTTTCTGTTTATTATATTATTATTTTCTTTTTATTTTGATATATTTCTCGAGTTTTTTCAAACATAGGAAATACTTCTTAATAATTAGGATATATATCTCTTCAGAATAGGATATTTTTATACTGCTTTTAGTGGATTAAAATGATGGAATATAATTATGAGATATATGTAAATAACTTCAGCTAAACCTAAAATTGCTCGTAATACGGAAACGGCCTTTTTCGACAAAGGAATAATCATTACTGCCCTCATTCTGTTAGTAATCTTATTTTTTTTTTTATTTTTAAAAAATTTTTAAAATAATGAAATGACGTATATTATCCCATTTCATTCCCATTTTAGCATACTTAAATTGTTGAACTAAAAATTTTTATCATTATGAAATTAGTAACTTTCAGAAAAATGATGCTTTTAATTATTATAAAGCCTTATTTAACAAAATAGTTTAAAGATGGAGAGTCTTTAACCCAGACTGTTTAATTGATTTTTTAAAACCTATTATGATTTCAATAATCAACGAAAAAAAAAGGAAAAACCTTATATGTTTCCAAATTGAAGAACATACTTAACAACATATTTAATAAAAATTATAAAAAAAAATCATAAAACTATTAGTGAATTTAAAATGGAAAAGAAAAATTTAGCAATAATAATCTTAGCTGTTGTTCTGGGAGTATCTGGTGTCGGAAATATTATCCTTGGGACGTTGTATGCCGTACCAGAGCCATCAGTGAAAAATACCATAATTGCCGGTGATATGTATGGTCCTGATAATTTGGATCCCCACGAATTGTGGGAGAGTGCAGGATACGATATAGCTAGCCAAATTTACGAGGGGTTGTATAGATATGATATTGCCTCACCCGGTTTGGAACTTATTCCACAGTTAGCAAGTGCTTTTGGCACGTGGGAATTTTCCTCAACAGAACCGGAAACTAGCCAGGCAAATTGTACTATTCCACTAAGAGAAGACGTATGGTTCCATGATGGAACTAAATTCAATGCTGCAGCCGTTAAATGGAGCTTCGATAGATTAGCTTATTGGATGAATGTATCAGGTGATCTTCCTGGTACTGAGACTGTGGCCCAAATAGAATGTCTCTATAGGTGGCCTGATTGGACTCCCGTAATTAATCGTACTGAAGTTGTAGATACTTATACAATAAAATTCGTGTTAAATAAGCCTTATGGTGTTTTTGATGCAATTCTAACCTTCACTGGAGCAGCGATTATGTCTCCTTCAGCAACTATGTTCGATACAAGGATACAAGTATCACAGGCTGATGCCCCAGGTGGATCTGGACACCAAATCTCTGGAACTGGTCCTTGGCAATTTATAAAATATATTGCTGGTGTAGAGACAAGAATGAAACGGTTTGATGACTATTATCTAGGAGCTGCACAAGTTGAAAACTTAATAATCAATATTATACAGGATGCAGATGCCCGAAATAACGCAATGTTAGCGGGTGATATTAATGTTTTAGAATCCCCACATCCTTCGTTTTACGACGAAATGAGAGCTTCTCCTGATGTTAATCTTGTAGAAGTAGACGCTGGCATGGCAATTACTCAATATCTTGGGATGAATAACAAAAGAATTAATAAAACATGGAGACAAGCAATTTCATGGGCGCTTAATTATGATTATATGATTGACGAACTTATGGAAGGCTATGTTATAAGATTAGAATCTCCCATTCCTATGGGAATTGCATATGCTAACTATTCACATCAAGAAGCTACCTATAATGTTACAAAAGCAAGAGAAATCATGAACAGCATGGGACACGGAGTTGGTTTCACTACAGACGCTCAATGGCAAGGAGCCACTTTTAGGACTTTTAACTATACATATAATCTGGGTAATAAATTTCGAGAAGATATGTTAATATTATTACAACAAAATCTGGATTACATAGGATGTGAAGTCATAGACAATGGTAAAGAATGGACTCCATATCTCGACTTAGTCTATAATAGAACATCACCTGGTTATGATGGATTGAGCCTCTGGTTTATTGGATGGATACCCGATTATAACGATGCGAGTAATTATGTTAATTCTTTGATGTCCAATGTATCATCTGGGAACGCCGCCCAAATTAACGACCGCATTTTAGAACCTTTGCTAAGAGAAGGTATTGCGGAAACTAATGCTACCAAAAGAAAGGTTATCTATGACGAAATTCAAAGATATTGTATTGAAGATCTCATGCCCTGGGCATGGGGTTATACCTCGTTAAACAGGGATGCCTTTGCGCCTAATGTAAAAGGATTTCCAACGAATCCATGGGGTTACAGTTATTTCTATCCTTGCTATATAGTTGTAACATAGTTAAAAGAATAAATATAAAAATAAATTATAATTTTTTTTTTTTTAAATATTATACATAACTGAAAGTCATAAAATATAGACAAATAACTCTTAGAACCTTAAAAACTGAATCGACAATTAAGTGGTTTGAAAAATCAAAATAATAAAAAAATTAATAAAAAAATAATTATTAATCAGATTTATAACAGAACGATAAACGATTTTAAATTAGAATAAATTAATTTAGTAGAAGTCTAATGAGCAGAACTAAAATTGAGTTTGGTAGGCAAGGTAATTTTATAGTTACCCTTCTAATGACTCACTTCGTATTTTTTGGATACATATCCAATCGATATAGAAAATCAATAGGTGAAGATATATTATATTTGCATAAAATTCTGTTTAATCCATATTCTTTTCTATCATTAATTATTCTTTTTATAATAGTATTTATTATGGTGATTAGAGAAAATTTTTTTGAATATGGTATTAGGAATAGTATATGGCTTACTCCGTTCATAATAGCCCAATCTTGGTTTTGGTATATATTTGTCAATTACAAATTAGATATATTTGTCCAGATTGGGCGATTTTTTACTAGTTATGAAGGATACCTTACAATTTTTTCAGTATTGGGTATTAATTTGTTAGCAGCAATTTTGGCTGCTTTTTCCAAGCAGAAATATAATGAACATTTCAAAAAAATTAAAGAGATTCAAACTTTAAAAAAATTTTAAAAATATTAATAATAAAATATTATCAAAATTGGGCAGTGTCAAAACATGAGTATGCTTAAATATATATTCAAAAGAATTTTACAATTAATACCCATATTATTCGGAGTTTTAATTTTAACATTCTTCCTTTCTAGAGAAATGCCAGGGGATCCAGTTGAGGCACACCTCCCACCACTATTTACTCCAGCCCAATATGAGGCGAAATTGCATCAACTCGGATTTGATTTACCATTATTGCAACAATTTTTTATTTATATGGGAAACTTATTTTTGGGTAATTGGGGTAAATCCATTTCTATTAATAGGGGACAAGACGTTTGGGAACTTATCTGGGAAAGATTTCCAAGGACTTTAGATATAGCTATGTTTTCAATAATTATTGCCTCATTCGTAGGTATTAAAATTGGAGTAATTGCGGCAACCCATAGAAATAAAGCTAAAGATACAATACTTAGGGGGTTTGCTCTTATCGGAGTATCCATTCCAATTTTTTGGTTAGGATTACTACTTCAATTCTTTGTATCCTATAAGCTAGGTTGGTTTCCAGCAATCGGATTTAAAGATATGAGATATGAAGATCCTCAATTAGTAACTGGTTTCAGAATAATAGACTCAATAATTGAAGGTAAATGGTATTTAGTTGGAGATTACTTAATTCATTTAGTGTTACCTGTATTTTGCTTAGCTTTTATATTTCTCGCAACATTTACGAGGCAAACCCGCTCAAGCATGCTTGAAATATTACAACAGGATTATATTAGAACCGCAAGAGCAAAAGGTTGTAAAGAAAAAGATGTAATAAAAAAACATGCTCGAAGAAATGCATTAATTCCTACTATAACTGTTATTGGATTAAGCATTGGTGGTTTATTAGGAGGAGCTATGCTAACCGAAATTACTTTTAATTTACATGGGATGGGTGAATTATTATTACGTGCTATACTTGATCGTGACTATTATGTATTAAACGCGATTGTATTCATGACTACAATAATATTCATTCTTGTAAATTTATTTACTGACATGGGGTATGCGTATTTAGACCCAAGAATAAAGTATGATTAGAAAATAAAGAAACAAAAATAATATGAAGTGAAAAAGATTAAGCAGCAAACTTATCAACAAGAAATGGAAGAAGTAATTGAAAAAGAGAAAAAAGAGGGTACTTTAAAATTCATAATCTTATGGATTTTCTCTCATATTAAATTTCTTCTTATACCGGGCTCTAGAATAGAAGAATTGTCACTTCGGGAATCTGTATATGAAAGAACGGTTAGTAAAAGAAAATTCATTCGGAGATTGAAAGCGCCCTTAACCATCTTAGGAATAGGAATTGTTATTTTAATTGTAACACTAGCTGTTTTTATGCATTGGATTTCTCCCTATACAATTGAAGAAGCGGATGCAATATTTGCTGGTTCGTGGGACGAACCATCTCCAGAACATCCTTTAGGGCAAACTAATTTTGGACGTGATATTTTAGCAAGAATAATATACGGAGCAAGATCTTCTTTAACGATTGCCCTACCAGCAATAACATTAAGTGTAGTTGTAGGTGTCATATTAGGTGTGATTGCCGCGTATTACGGTGGATGGGTAGATACAATTATAATGAGAATTGGAGATATTTTTCTTGCTTTTCCTGCTTTAGTTTTTGCTATTGTATTAGTAGGAATTTTAGGTCGAAAAATGGAAATTATAATTATGGCTTATGGAATTCTCGGTATACCTTATTATTCACGTTTAATTAGGGCATCAGTATTACAAGCACGAGAATTACCTTATGTACAAGCAGCAAAAGTTGCTGGTGCAGGAAATATGAGAATAATGTTTAGGCATATCCTACCCAATTCTATACAACCAATCATAATTTCATTCACATTTGATATAGGCGGAGTCATTTTGAGTTTTGCGGGGCTCGCATTTCTAGGTTATAGCGACCCTACATTAATCGAATGGGGAAGAGATATTGATATTGGACGCGGTCATCTCATTAATGCCCCTTACGCGGCATTATGGCCAGGAATAATGATATTGCTTACAGTGTTGGGCTTTATGTTAGTTGGAGATGGATTAAGAGATGCTCTAGACCCGAGATTAAGAAATTTATAGCATTAGATCTAATCTTTTCTTTAAATTATTATTGAGTTGACATAGAAAATGGATATAACAGAAAATATAAAAACAGATCAAGTAGATTTAGATTTTAAAGATAAATCAGAGAAACTGCTTGAAGTCAAAAATTTAAAAGCATACTTTTATACCGAAGAAGGTATTGTTAAAGCAGTTGATGGTGTTTCATTTGATATATATTTAGATGAGGTACTTGGTCTTGTCGGCGAAACTGGATGCGGAAAATCAGTTACAGCTCTCTCAATTTTACAACTTGTAGGCGAACCTGGAAAAATTATTGATGGTTCAATTAAGTTTAATGATATAAATCTTCTGGAGTTATCCGAACAAGATATGAGAAGTTACCGTGGCAATCAGATTACTATGATATTTCAAGATCCTCTTAATTCACTTAATCCCGTAATGTCAATTGGTAAACAAGTGTCAGAAGTATTTCTTCTACACCAAAGAGAAAAACTTAAAAAAACTCTAGACAACCGTCGTTTAAAGAGGAAAAAGTTAATTGATGAAAGAATGAACTTAAAGAAGGAATTAAGAAAGAAAGAAAAGGATGGACTTATATCTGAAGAAGAAAAGCAAACTTTTCAGTTGAGAATCAACGAACTTAAAGATAAAATACCGAGACCACCACAGTTAAAAAATATTGCATTAGAAGAAGTAGAAGACATTATCAAAGAAGTAGGAATTGCTGATGCGAAGGGTATACTAAAAAGATATCCTCATGAGTTAAGTGGCGGTATGAGACAACGTGTTATGATTTCTATGGCACTTTCATGTAATCCGCTACTTTTAATTGCTGATGAGCCAACGACTGCCTTAGATGTGACTATTCAAGCTCAAATTCTTGATTTAATGCAAATATTAAAAAAGAAATTCAAAACTTCTATCCTTTTAATAACACATGATTTAGGAATTATCGCGGAAACATGCAACCGGATCGCTGTCATGTATAGCGGAAACATAGTAGAATATGCAACTGCTAATGATTTATTTAAAAATCCACGCCATCCATATACTAAAGGCCTGATAGCAGCTATTCCTAGTATTAAAACAAAAAATCAAAAATTAAAAACTATTCGGGGGATGGTTCCAAACTTGATTTTCCCCCCATCAGGTTGTAGATTTCACCCAAGATGCGACGAACGATTGGAAATCTGTGATAAAATCAAACCGTCTTGGATTGAAATAAGTGATAGGTATCATATCGCATGTCATCTTTATGACCCTAAATATAAAGATTCTCCAAAATACAAATGGATGAAAGAAGAAGATGTTGAATCTTATAAAGTATAACATTGAAAATAAATTTTTATCAAAAATTTAATCAAAATAGAAAAATGCCTGTAGACAAAGAAAAAATTAACAATATGGGGAAGGGAAAAATCATTCTCTCCATAAAAAATCTTAAAACATATTACCCCATTTATGGAGGTATCTTTAAACGCACCATCGGACATGTTAAAGCTGTTGACGGAGTTTCATTTGATCTATCGAAAGGGGAAACTTTGGGATTAGTCGGTGAAAGTGGGTGTGGAAAAACCACAATTGGAAATACTGTATTGGGATTAGTTAGTGCTACAGAAGGCTCTGTCAAATTAGAAAATCAACAGATCTGGAAGAAAAGAAAATTTACTAATAAATCTTTTCCAAATGCTTTAATAGATAATCCCCTCATGCATAATACTTTAACTGGTTGGCTTAAAGGAGTATTTCTTGGAGCACCCTCACGCCTTCGCAAAAGAAAAGTTATTTCCCCACTAGCAAAAATACCATTTCTACTTTTGACACGCTCTATAGTACCCTTGATTGCGATATTTATGTCAATTATCTCTATAATATCGATACCAACATACCTGACGTCGACTTTAATAACCAATTTTTCTCTTGGGCCCACAATTTTACTGATATATATTGTTACATCGATTATATTGCTTATGTCGCTTGTTGTATTATCATTTTTAATATTTGATATATTCAAGAAGAACCCAAGAAGGGATCAAAGCATAAGTTACAATACTAAGTCAATTCTGTCAGATTATTATGAAGAGTTAAGATTTAATGTAGAGATTCGTAAGAAAGTACAGTTGGTATTTCAAGATCCAGATTCTTCATTAAACCCGAGATGGAAGATTGTTGATATTATTGGGGAACCTCTAAGAATTCTCCTAGGAATGAAAAAAAAGCGAAATATTCGCAAACGAGTTCTTGAACTATTAGAAATAGTATCAATGAAAGTTGAGCATTTAGATCGATATCCCCATGAATTCTCCGGTGGTCAAAAACAAAGGATTGTAATTGCTAGAGCATTAGCTTGTAATCCTGAATTAGTTATCTTGGATGAGCCAACCTCCGCTCTTGATGTATCCGTCCAAGCTCAAATTTTGAATTTATTAAAAGAACTTCAAAATAAATTTGAATTATCTTATCTTTTTATAACTCATGATTTAAGTGTGATACAACATATCGCTGATAGAATCGCAGTAATGTACTTAGGCAAGTTCGTGGAAACAGGTACAATTGATGAGGTTTTCTATAATCCAACACATCCATACACAAGAGCATTATTATCAGCTCGACCCACATTCGATCCTACTTCAAGAACAACCAGAATCATATTAGAAGGAGATGTCCCAAGCCCAATTAATCCACCAGAAGGTTGTCCCTTTCATCCTAGGTGTCAAGAAAAAGACAAACATGTAGGATGTGGTATAGAAGATCCTAAGAAAATCCATCTGGGCGGTGAACATTATATGATGTGTTTACCTTTTAAGAAAGAAGATAAATCTTACAAAGGTATGACATATATTTCAGATTAATTTTTGTATTCAACTTTATTTTTCAACTTTATTTAGGAAATTAATCGAAAAATCCTGAAGTAATATAACTATATACGGCTTACTTATCTTTATCAATTATCTGTCACTTAACTTAAAAGAGTTTTGATAAAATACTGGACTTACTCTTTTCAGAGGAAGTAATTAGTTTAAAAGATTTGACATTAGGTTAATGTCAATTTAAGCGATGGTTTTTTCAAATTTTCAATAACTCAAATCCAATATCAAAATTTATTTTTCGTTTATTCGTTAATTATTACTTCAGCAGCTATTGCGGCAATGGTTAGAAGTTTTTATTATGCTAGAACAGATTTAACCTATGAAAAAAGTGTTAGTTGGTACATTAAGGTTATTGTTATAGGTTCTGTGTTTTATTATTTCTATACTCTTTTTTTACTAATTGATATTCTTATGAGATGGTAAAAGGAGTTGATAATTATATATATTGAATATATAATAATTATGTTCGGCTAAAGAATGAGATTTATTTAAGGATTAATATAAAAAAAGTTGTTAGAACACAAATCAGAAAAAAATTTAGTGTTTTTTAATTTTATTTTTTCTTTTACAGCTTATCTAATCTTAAATCAATGCTCCTTAAAGTTTGGGAACAAATATTTAAACACCCATTTAGATTTTCAAGAGAGCATTTATCAGGTGTATCTTTTAAAGAGTGTATGAACTTTGAATCTTTATCTGAATGAAAACAGCTTATTTGTAATTTTTTTCTTTTACGGCGAGCATATCTTTTGAACATTTTGTAATCGCTTTTCGGTTTAATAATTTTATTAAATAAATCTAATGGAATCTTTAACTGTTTTGCTGTTGCTTCAAAAATATCATTCAAATCATGATTTATTTTTCTTCTAATAATAAATCCTGTTTTATTTAGAAGACCAATGTATGACCCAACCATATCAATATTAATATAATATGATCTATCTAAATCATAGTTATCCATTAAACTATCAAAACGATTTCTACAAAATTTTCTTGAGCCTTTCATACCCCATTCTTCAGCTCCCGTCCATATGATTAAAAGATCCATGTTATTAAGTGGATTTTTTTTAAATATTTTTGCTAGTTCAATTAAAATTGCAACTCCACTTGCATTATCAATCGATCCAGATGAAGGACTTTCAATGAAAACCAAAAAAAGTATCGGAATTGAAATGAATACTCCGATGACTGTAGTAAAAATTATTAATAAAATAATAAAATTCGATAGAGGAACGATGTTCAAAAAATCAAGAATAAATAATGTTGAAAAAATTATAATAACTAAAATATAGAATAAGATTATAAGTCTGTATATAAAGAATAATAAAACTTGTATCGTGTAAGGAAGATTCAGAGAAATTGAATCATAATGAGCAGTAAATATAACTAATGGACGATTTTTAGTTTGGTCTTTAGATGATATTTTGGCAAAGATATTTTTTGATTCCTCTTTATTTACCAAGGTTATATTTCGCGTTCTTTCAAAGAAATTTTTTATAAGAAAATAGACGACAATTACTAAAAATAAGCGAAAAAGGATTAAATAGCTTAAAATAAAGACATAACTCATTCTCATCAATATCCTCATAGGGCCTATCCAATCAAAATGTTCAACTTTTGCATTAATATTTCCTTCCATTAACGCATTTTCTATATAATTTAATGCCTCAGTTTCTCCCGTAGTTGTAGCACTTCGATTAAATGCTAAAGATTTTACATGTTTAATAGTATCTGATTCAGTATATAGTTGTATAGTAGAAATTGAAATCACAAATTTGTAATTAATTAAGAAATTATTAAATATTATAGGCGTTCAATCCTAATTTATATTCTTTTTTTCATTAAATTTGTCATAATATCCTAATAAATTAAAAAGAATATCTAAAAAATGCAGGAGGTGGGATTCGAACCTACAATTAAGGTATGAAATTTATTTCAGATTAAATTTTTTTTTATCCTTTTTTATTTATTTTTCAACAGATAATTATAGTTTCTAATATTAAATCTTTTAAGATTGATTACAAATTAAATCAGTTCTTCATGATGCCAAAAAACTCTCAAGTATATGCAATAAAAACATCCCCTAAATCTGTTTTAGAAGACTATCAGAAACTAATGCACCTTACTAAATATCAAAAATTCTTTGAAACCCCTAGTAAGATAATTTTGAAGCTTAATTTGAGCTGGTCAAAATTTTTCCCTGCTTGCTCTAGCCCTCCATGGCAAGTTGAGGGTATACTTAAAGCAATGATTAATGATGGCTTTGATCCAAAAAAAATTTTTACTGCTGAAAATAGAACAGTAGTTACTAGTATAGAGAAAGGATTAAAAGGAAACAAGTGGGCACCAATTATAAAGAAATATGGTGTTTGGTTTGTACCATTAACTCGAATTCCATTCGTTTCATATGAATCTTTAAGACCAAAATTTTTAGCTTTTAAAAATAAAAAACTTCACGCTTTAGATTCCAAAATATTTCCTGAGGGATTTAGAATTCCTAAATTTTATGTTGGGAAACCGATAATTCATCTTCCTACAATGAAAACACATGGTCATACGGGTGCTGTAGGCGGGTCATTAAGGAAAACTTCCGAAGAAATGAAGCATGGGGGAATAACTTGCGCTATGAAAAATGCTTTTGGAGGGCTGTTAACAAAAAGAAGACATTTCTCACATCAATATATGTCTGAGGTTTTAGTAGATCTTTTAATCATCCAGAAGCAAATTCATCCACAGATCCTCTCAATAGTTGATGGAACTGTATGTGGTGATGGAGCAGGACCAAGAACCATGATTCCTCGTATAAAGAATTATTTACTTGCAGGATATGATCAAGTTGCTGTTGATACAGTTGTTGCTCGGATGTTAGGATTTGAACCACTAGAACTACCTGCTATAAAAATGGCTCATGAAGAAGGCCTTGGATGTGGAGATTTTGATCAAATTGAAATAATTGGAGAGGATGTATCAAATATTAACTGGAACTTTAAAGTGAAACGCAGTATAATAATATGGGGAGATCAAATGGTACGAAAAGGACCATTACAATTTCTTTATCCATTATTCCGCAGTGAACTCTTCTTTTTAGGTCCCACTTATGCATCCATGATATACCATGATATGCTATGGTATCCCTTAATTGGTAGGCAAAGAATTAAGAAATTTTACCAAACAGAATGGGGTAAAATGTTCAAGGAATACCCTGTTAAATAAAAGTAATTCAATAACGGGTTAAATTCTTTTTATTTGTAAAACCTATTCATAATATAACATTTTTAATTAACCTGTTGAAATCATTATTTAAACCTAAATCTTCTAATTTTATATGAATAAAAAATTCAATAGATCCTTCTTTACCTAATATGGGTGATTTGATTATATTACAAGGAAAAAATTGATTCATTAGGCACCATTGATTTAGATCTGTTAGAATTTGGTAAAGTTGTTGAGGATCTTGAATTATTTTGAATTTTGGAATATTTCTAAATTCAGTTTCAAAAATGGGCTTTACTAAAGCTATGATATCTCCATTAAATTTGATAAATTTTTTTGTATTGGGAAGGATTGTTCTTAGTGATGCAAATGTAATATCAATAGTGCAAATATCCACTTCTTCAATTATATTTGGCACATTCCGAGCATCTACACCTAACATCGGAATTATTTTTCCTTTTATTTTCTCACATCTTAGTGACGGGTGAAGTAAATCTGTAGCTTTGTCTATAACATATATTTTTCTTGCTCCATTTTTTAAAAGACAATCTGTAAAACCACCAACTGAAGCACCTATGTCTACACAAGTTTTATTTTCAACCGAAATTGAAAAATTTTTTAATGCCGCTTCTAATTTTAATCCTCCTCGACTCACATAAGGAAATTCCTTCTCTAAAGTAATTTCTAAAGAATTGTCTACCTTTTTTCCAGGCTTTATTATTTTTTTTCCATTAACAGATACATAACCGTTTGTTATTAACCACTGTGCTTTAGTTCTACTTTCAACTAACCTTCTATCTACTAAAATAACATCAATTCTTTCTTTCATTAATTTACTGTTATACTCTTTTTTTTATTTAATCTTTTCTCAATTCTAGTTGTAATATCTAAACTTAATTTTCCTATTTGAACCTTAATAGAGGCTTTTTCTCCCCATCGTTTATATATAACCCTAAAAACAAAACCTATAGAAAAAAATGATGCTCCAGCAAATAACCAGATACTAATCAAATTTAACTGATGTAAAAATAGAAAATACAACAAATTATGGACCAGGTAAATAGTCAGTGAATAATAAGAGTAGTAAAAAATGAATTTGTAACTCTTTTTTGTCTTTATAATATTAAATTTTTCAATTGATATTAGTATAGAAAACAGAGTGATATCAATTCCTATTGAATATATCATCCATGAAAGACTCCTTCTTATTAAAAATTGAGGAGTATAGAGAAAAATTCCAGAAATTATTAAAAAAAATCCAATTATTAACGTAGGGATTAAGAATTTATTTTTGAAATGAATGTTTTGATTCTCATCATCAGGATTTAAATTAATAACTTCGTAGATTATATCACCTATAACAGTTCCGATGAGGAAAAATGGAAAAAATATAAGAATAGGATCTTGGGAAATAAGATTATATAATATGTGAAATAATAATCCAAAAATATTTGAATCACCTTGAAAAGGTAATAACCATGAAACAATAAAGAAATGCAGAACAGTAACTGTTATTGCAATAGAAATTCTAAAGAGTTTGGATGTTTTTAATAGTGGCCACGCTAAAAAGAGCGAAATAGCAGCAGTCAACAGTACAAACCATGTCCAAATCATAGATGGATCTTTTAAAACTATTGCAGTTGGAATATTATAAACTAAGGCTATTAATAATATAAAAAATGCTCGAAAAAGATATGAATTTCTGATCATTCTATAGTTATAATCTTTTGAAACTCTAGCCTTATTTAATCTTGTTCTATATGATAGAGCTATACTTACTCCTGAAATAAATAAAAATCCTGAAGCACCAATAGGATCAATTATCATAATAGCAAGTGAATATAGCCATTTATATTCCGATTTTATCCACCAATCTATTAAATGGTTTAAAACCATCCAAGCCATGCATAATCCACGAAAAATATCTACACTCTTCAATCTTTGCGATTTTATGGGGATAATGCTTTTCATTTTGAGGAAATTGTTTAATTAAAAATGTTTTACATTATGGTTTAACTACCCTAATATTATCAATTAACCTGTCTTGCTTAATAATATCTTTTTTTTAATTCAATTATCATCTTAGCAGACTGGCTAAGTGAAATATCATTGTTTATTATTTTTTCTATTATATCTTTTACTTCTATGGGTGACTCATTAACTACTTTTAATAATTTTTCATTCTCTTTTCTATTATTTAAATTTTTATTTTTATAACTAATTTCATGTCCAATACATTAGTTATTACTTTCTTTGGGTTTGTCTTTT
>JAHQWI010000108.1 GCA_029856085.1 Promethearchaeia archaeon
CTATCTATCAATCCTTTTTCTTCATATATTGTTGGTTTTAAATGAAGGGCAGATAAGGGTCTTAATAATTTTCCTTCAAGCCCCGATTCCTTTTCTACAATCTTAAGTGCTTTCATATGTTGAGACTTTGGTCGTTGATTAAGAACTTCTCCAGTAAATATAAAGTCTGCTTTTATCTTCTTCATAAATTCTTTAGCTTTTTTTAAAATATAAATCCTACAATCCACACATGGATTTAAGTTTCTCCCATAACCAAATTTAGGATTGCGGATAATGTCTAAAAAATCATCTCCTAATGATAAACTATGTACTTTTATTCCTAGTTTTTCATGAAAAATGTCAAACCTTGATTCATATTGACAAAATGGGGATTTAAAATTTAGCCCTATAACTTCTATACCTTGCTGTTTTATTAATAGACAAGCAGTTAAACTATCTAAACCCCCTGATATTAGCCCTAATCCTCTTAATCTATCCTTTTTTATTGTAGTTTTATCAACCATAATAGCTATCATTTATATCTTTTTAATTTTGAGAATCCACACTTTTTTCTCTTTATCAACTTCTTTAATATCCATCAGTTCCCCAATATTTTGTCGTTTACAATTATCGGGAACATTTTTTACAGCAGCGGGAAAATCTAATGTTAACAGTAATATTTCGCCAGGGTTCATTTTTTCCAGTGCTAATTTAGCGTAAACGAAAGTCATTGGGCAAACTTTTCCTCTTATATCTAATTTATGAATTTTTTCAAATATAGTTACATTATTATCATTCAAAACAAGCGTCACCTATATTATAATCATGGGTTTCAATTACGTTTATAGCATTATCTCCACATGCTATACAATTTTCATTTCTGGCAACTTTTATAAAGCTGAATCGATATTTAAGTAAATCTAAGAATAGCATTCTATTTGTTATTAAATCTCCAATTTTTAATATGCATTTTATTGCTTCATTTGCTTGAATGCTCCCAACAATACCAGGAATTAAACCAATTATTCCTGCTTGAGAACAAGACATAGATGGTTCATGTTCTGTTATATCACCAAAAACACATCTATAGCAAGCTGTTTTTTCCTGTGGATTGACTGTTATAATTTGACCATTAAATCGTACTACCCCCGCAATAGTAAAAGGAATATTTAAATTAACACTAGCGTCATTAATTAACATTTTTGTCGGGATATTGTCAGATCCATCTATTACAAAATCGGAATCTTTCAAAATCTCTTTAATGTTATTTGGTAAAAGAACTTCATTAACAACCTCTATATTAACATCAGGATTTAATTTATGTAATTTTTCGTAAGCACTCTGAGTTTTTTTCTTATTTATATCATTATTAAAGTGAAGGATTTGCCTGTGCAGATTTGATAGTTCTACCACATCAAAATCTACAATTTTTATACTTCCTATTCCAGCAGCAGTTAAATAATACGCGACAGGAGACCCTAGTCCTCCACATCCAATTATGGTTATTTTTGAATCTAATAGTTTTTTTTGTCCTATTCCTCCTATTTCTTTCAAAACAATTTGTCGGGAGTATCTTTCTATTTGTTCGCTAGTTAAATCCATAAAAATCAAATTTTAATTCCTTTTTGTTAAATTTGAATAAAATGAGTAATACCGATAGAAGAACATGATACAATGAAACAATAAAACTTTAATCCATTTATTTTTTATCTTAATTTTTTATAATTATACTCTATTAGTTATTAAAGAAAAGCTTAAATTATGTTTACAAATAACAAATAAATCCTAATCTGAATAAGAATAAACTTATTAAAAATAAATGAGAGTTGATTAGATGAGAAAGGTAACAAAAGTATTATTGCTCTTAAAAGATATGATTTATGAATCAACTAGTCCATTGGAAATAATTCGATTTGCTAAGTATTATAGAAGTAAGGGACTTGATGTTATTATTGTGCTTTGGGGGCCAATGGGAATTATACTTGGAAAAAAAAATAAAGTTGGAAGAATGCGATATGATGATGAGATAACCGAATGCCTTAAGAAGGGGATACATTTCAAATGCTGCGATCTTGCTGCTAATCTTATCGGTTTGGAAGAATCAGAGTTAATTAAAGGTATAGAATTAGTCGAATCATATGTAGTTGCAGATTTATTAATAAAATATCAAGAAGAGGGACAATTGATTTTCTCATTATAGAATAAAATTTAGATTGTAATCAAAGATCCAATTTAATAATGCTCTACTTCTGGATGCACTTCTTTAACAAATTTAAAATTAAAAATCTTATCACGCGTAAGTTTTCCTTTAATGTATCCTAGCCTGTGCATAGTATTTATAAATCCCTCTGTAGATTTCAAATATCCTTCTGAAAGGGCTACACAATACTTGGGAGAAATTTCAAGAACAGCTTTCACATATTGTTTATTATTATTAAGAATCGTGAAAGTTCTTGAGATTATCTCTGCAGCCTTACTTTGAGATTCTCTGAGCAAAAATGAGGCTTTTTTATGATGTTGAAGGAATGTAGACACCAACTCTGGGTAATCCTCAATTAAATTCTCATGGAAAAAGATACCATAACTAGGATTATTTGCTAATAAATAATGTGCGGGAATAACTATATGAGAATTTAAAATTGTCTTTGCAAAAACTGCTAACGCAGGAGTTCCTACGCCTCCTTCTAATATGCCCCTTTGCATATCAATTGCTATAAATTCAGCTTGTTTGTAATTTCTTACTTTAATATCATTTTTCAAATCATATTTTTCTAAATAGTAACTAAGTATTGCATCATGGATAGAGCCAACACTCGGAGTTCCTATAGAATATCCTTTAAATTGGAGAAGAGTTTCATATACGTTGTCATCTAATTGTGATATAGGTTTATGGTTTTGTTTACCAATCATAATTGTTCCTTCAACATGACCTCCAGCAACACACTTAATAGGAACACCGTTGTCTATTCCAATTATCGCAGGGGGCAACCCCATATAACCCACATCCAACTCACCGTTTTTAAAAGCTTCTACCATAAGAGGGCCAGTACCAAATAGAAACCATTTAACCTTTATTTTTAAGTCTCTTTCTAGCTTATCATCTCCCATTAATATAAAATTTGTATGATATGCAGTTGAGAGATGACCAATTTTTAATTCTTTTTTTATAGTAAAATTCACTTATTTTATTTATTTAGTATTATCAACAATCCTATTACCATTTAATAATTATAATCTAAAATATTAAGTTATTTAATTGCATTTATAAAGATATATAAGTTAAAATCTCAATTTATACTACTTTGACTGTTAACCTATGCTTAATGTAAAAATAATATTTTTATCAGTGTTGGTTGATATTACTCAAATCGAGGAAGTAACCCTTCCCATAGATGATGGATCAAATATCAAAAATATATTGGAACAATTATCTTTAAAATTTGGGAAGAAATTTGAAGATTTGATTTTTAAAGCTTCAGAAAATTTAAGTAAATATGTAATTGTAACTATAAATGGAAAAGACATTCGAACTCTAGATGGACTTAATACAAAAATACAACTTGATGATGAAATTTCCTTCATACCAGCTATCGCAGGAGGATAGGGTCATTTCTCTTAAAAATTCTCAATTTACCTTTTATTTTAAATGATTAGAAATATTTCAAGTGTTTTAGTTAGAGATAATATATTTTTAAATAGAAAAGCTAAAAAAAAATCGAGAATAAATATTTATATCTTATTGAATGAAATAAATTTAGTAATTAAAACTTAATTAAGCCAGCGTATCCGAGTAGTTTAAGGAGGCGGCCTGCAGAGCCGTTGCTTTTCAGCATCGTGGGTGCAAATCCCACCGCTGGCTCCAATATTTGCCCCGAAATTTATTTGACTAATCAATAGAAATTTTAATAGGATTATTTTTTTATGAAGTATTTATCAAGAAATTCAATACTCTCTTTTACTTCTTTTTCTGTACATAAGGTCCCATGACCAGGTACAAATACCTTAATATCTTTCTTTAGATAATATTCCAATATATTTTTGAAATTAATTGGATCTACTGCGAAGGGGATGTTATCAAAGCCTTGCGCCAATTCTGGATTTAAATTTGCAAATAATAGATCGCCCATAAAGCAAATTCTCTCATTTGGAAAGTAGGCGATTAAATCATCGTATGAATGAGTGTTTCCTACATTAATTATCTCAACTGATCTCTCAGTACCATTAATTTTCATTTTGCTAGATAAGAAAAGATCGGGGAGTCTTAATGTGAAATTAGGATCTTGTATTTTTTTATATGTAACTAAATCATTTTGATATTCAATTATCTTATTAGGATCTTTTTCCTTTTTTAGTAATTCTTCAGTGTTCTTTAGTTCTGTTGAAGCTCTCTCTTTAAATAAGTTAAGACGCTCTGGAAGTGAGTTTTGAAATTGATTTAAAGTACCAAAACTACTCATAATTGGCATTGAATTAGGAAATAAATGATTTCCAAATATGTGATCAATATGCCAATGACTATTAATTAACAAAAATGGATTCTTATTTGTAATCGCTTCAGACGCTTTTATAAGATCCTCAGTAGAAAATGGGTCCATTAAAGTATCAAATATTATTGTAATATTTCCCAAATCAAAAAAACCAGCATTTGAGCTAGGGCCCATATCTTGATTAAAGATAGTAGCATAAATCCCTTCATCTAATTTAAAAATATCAATATATAACGAATCAAAATCTATTTTTTCAAATTTTATATGAAATCCCTTTTTTTTGAAGCTTTTAATTAATTATGTTATTCTAAAGGTAGAATCAAGAGCTTTTTATGAGGATGGAAAGAGAATTCCCTTCTCATATGCATATATAAAGAGAATGTAAAATTTTAAAGATAATCATTTTTTACTCGTGTAAATAGAGTCAAAAGTATGATTAAACCTCCTATAAAAATAAAAACAATAAAAACATTCCATTCGAGAATAATTCCTATAAATGGGAGAACAAGTGCTCTTAAGAAACTTGTAAACATGTTAATAGTGCTGAGAACTGTTGCTCTATTTTCAGACTCAACCTGTTTATTTATACCATTAATATATATTAGATATCTAGGATATCCAGTTGCTACGATT
>JAHQWI010000109.1 GCA_029856085.1 Promethearchaeia archaeon
ATTTGCAATACTGTTTCCTAAAGGAGAACCAAGTCTTAATTCAAGCTTTGCCCCACCAACAGGTTCGGCATCCCCAAAACTTAATACTGTGAACTCAACGGTAGTTAATTCGGTTTGAACTGGAATTGTAGCATTTGTAGTACTTATATCTCCTGAAGCAAGGGAAATAATATTATCATAATAGTCAATATTTTGATAAAATACGGTATAGTTATACTCATATGGCGTAGTCTTCACCCAATAAAAGGATGTCTTTCCATCAGTGTCAATAGTACAATTTTGAAGTGGATCTGAACTATTTCCAACTACTATCCAACCAGATTCAACGGGTAATCCATCAGCATCTATTACACTAAAATAATTCATACCCACATTACATTTGATATCGATTTCTTGAAATCCTTTATCTATTAGGATTGATTGAGATGTAGAATTCACAATTTCTGTGATTTGACCAATATCGGAAGTAATAGATGCTGTAAAATTGTATTCACCTTGAGAAATGTTTGTAAAAATTACACTCCCGTTAGAATTAGTGATATCGCTTGTTATTAATTGGGTATTTTGATACATCGATATATTTACATTTGGTATTGGATTGCCATCTACATCAATAGCATTAATCTGTGCTTCAAGAGACGCAACTTCTTTAGCAGACTGCTCCACTCCTACAGAGTAGAAGGAACTCGGATCATATTGATTATTAAATTCAGTAATGATCCACCCATCTGATCGAGCAATAGTGGAGACGCGAGCTTCATCTATTAATCCTTCAAAATTATCCCCCCCATCAGCTTTTTCAGCAATACGGAAATTGTAGGGAGGATCATATTGTGATGGTGGAATTCCAGTTGTGTCTTCACCAACTATTGAACCATTGAGAAAGAATTTTGCATAATCACTTGGTTTATAGACGGCTACAGCATGATACCAATTTCCCAAAGATATCACCGGGCGTCCTACTTGTTGCCAAATTACTCCATCTGCAGAATAGCGAAACTCAATCCAAGCAGTGGTTGCATCACGAGTATCAAAACTAATATCCCATCCACGATTTCCTGCTCCATCTGATTTACAAATTAGATATTCTTCCGTAATAGTACCTGTCGCCTTAAACCAAGCTTGAAAAGTTATTTCTCCTGTTATTTGCAGTTCTGGGGGATTTGAAAAATCAATATGATCATCAACTCCATCAAAATCTAAGGCACCCCCAATCATCCCAGAAACTTGGTCTGAAGTAGCCATAAAGCCAGAAGAAGAACCGTCGCTAGGATTTGTGGTACTATCTTTCATTTGTGGAGCAACTTCCGATGGATCCTCATTTAAATGCCAAATTCCTACATACCCGGAATCCCAAACATCAGAGGGATTCTGTCGTGAATCCATAGTCGAATTACTATAATACATAGTTATGTTAGTATCGACTATTGTTGATAAATAGGGAATACGTACCCACGTTACCAATTCAGCTTGTGTACTACTATAAGTCTGATTAAATGATTCAATCTGATGATCTACCCATTTCCCGTTAACAGAAAATGCAATATCATTCCCATTGACATTATGAACGTCATCATGTAAATCCTCATCAAGAATAGAGATCAAAACTGGAAAATTAACATGACTTCCTGTTCCAGAAACCATTGTATGATCAATTGTTAGAATTTTATAATAATTAAAATAATCTGCGTTTGGTGGATCTATAGATACTTGTCCTTCGACTCCAATTGAGTAAAATGCATCTGGATCGTTTTGATTATTATATTCTGTTCGCAACCAATTGTTTGATCTTACAACCGAGGATATTCTAACTTCATCTACTATCGCATCAAGTGGTCTAGCTCCTGTAGGACTATTTCCAATAGTTATTGGCCAACTATTTATACGTAATGAACCTGACTTCCATGCATCAGTAGGTCCAACGGGATTTCCATTTAATACAAAACGAATATTTAATCCATCATATACTAATGTTGTTAAGTACCATGTGTTAATTGAAAGATCACCTGATGTTGCAACTGGTGTGATCGTGGTTCCAGAGCTATCACTAGTTCCTGTTTTAATTCTCCCTCTTAATCTATTTGGAGAAGTATTTGTTCCAAGCATCCAAACATGAGATTCTGTACTATCACTAGTACCTGAGTTTTTCGATAAAATACGAGCATCACCAACGGAAAATGATTCAAACCTTACCCATGATTGAATAGTGATTTGTGTTCCAGACACGCTCCAAGTTCCTATATTTATATTATCTGTATTATCAAAAAGTTCAAAATCTTGCCCATCACCAACTTTTCCTGTAGCATCTACCGATCCTGTATTCGTTCCGTCTCTATTATTTACTGTTGAATCTAAGAAGTCATCGTGTAAATGATAAACTCCTTCATAATCATTATCCCATACGCCACTTGGATTTTCCTGTGAACTCATTGTAGAATTACTATAATACATACGAATAATTGTATCTTGAGACGTTGAGAGATGTGAAATCTGAACCCAGACAATCAATTGGGCATGTGTAGCACTATATGTTTGGTCAAAGAGTTCAATTTCATGATCTAACCATTCTGTACTGGTAGCAAACGCGATATCATCTCCATCAGGTTGTACATCATATCGTAAATCTGTATCTAAAATAGAAATTAGCACTGGAAAATCATTATGGTTTCCAGTTCCCGCGACTTTAGTATTGTCAATTGTTATATTTTTATAGTAAGTGAAAAATTGAGCATTAGGGGGTCCATTAGATGCCGTAAGAATACGGTTTTCCTCATTGGAATCCTTTTCGTTGAAGTTTTCACCTTTTTCTAGAAATCCAAGTAATGATGAATTGATTATTATCGGAATAATCAAAATAAAAATTAGTATACTAAGAGATTTCATCCGAATTTTTGATCTTTTTCTGTTAAATCTCATCTTAATATCTTTTTCTCCAGATTTTTTTTATATATGGTATAAAAAATTAATTATAAATTAAGGTAATAATATAGGTATATATTTTTTTGCAGAATATTAAACATCTTAATATTCCTATATTATTTGAGAAATTCTATAATAAAATATTAGAAGAACTTTTTTAAAAAGAGATAGTTAAATTAAAATACATAAAACTGATAAAATTATTATCACTTAAAAAATTACACTCAATTATTAAGGTGAATCATTATTCTGAATTCATTAGGGGCTCGTTTACAAAAATTATTGGAAAATTATATGCAAAGTATCGATGGGGTATTAGCTGTTACAATCTGTGATAGAGAAGGTTTGGTAATAACATCAGAAAGCAAAGAAGGTACGGAAGATGAGTCTGTAATGGGTGCTATTGCTGCTGCTGTAGATAGTTATATTGACAGAATTAAGCGTGAATTTAGTAGTGAAACAACGTTCTTTAATATTACCACGATTAGTAATAAGAAATTCGCCTACTGTTCAAAAGGTTTACAGTCAATATTATTAACGATTTCGGATCTTACAACCTCTGATACTCAATTACGTGTTTACTCAGAACATATAGCTAGTAAAGTTGAGTTATTATTGGAAGGAAACGAGAATGTCTCTCTTGAAGTTCCCGCAATTGTTAAAATATTATCAAAAACTAAAGACGGAAAAATCCCATCAGGCAATTTTTCAACGAAATTAATTTTATTAGGGAATTATAAGGTTGGTAAAACCTCTTTAATAACAAGGTTTGTAAAGAATCTCTTTCAAGAGAGTTATCATTCTACAATTGGGGTTGAGATTTCACAAAAAGACATGGAACTTGGTGAAAATACAGTCATCAATTTTGCGATATGGGATATTGGTGGTCAAATAACACAGATGGCACCATATAGAAGAAGATTCTATGAGGGTGCTCACTCTGCTTTTATAGTATTAGATAGAACTCGCTCAGATAATCTCAAAAGTGTTGAACTTTGGCATAAAGAAATCATGAAATACGTGGGGAAGGAAATAAATACAATATTAGTGGGAAATAAATCTGATTTATCAGAAAACATCATTATAAGTGAGGAGGAAATCAAAAGAGTTGCAGAGGAAAAGGGATTTCATTATATCCTCACTAGCGCAAAAACGGGTGAAAATGTGCATGATGCTTTCTTATATATTGCATATCAATTTTTAGAATCTAAATCTTAATTAATAAAGATTTAGAAATTTCTAAAAAAGAATATCTAATTAGATAAAAATTAAATTGTTTTTTAAACCCAATTTTAATCATACTTGAATTTCTCATGGTTAAGAATAAATTTATTCCTATTTTCGCTATAACTTTTTATAGAATATAATAATATATCTATTTCTTGTTTTGTAATTACAGGAAATTTATAGTGTATAGCATTATATTTAACGTCTTTAACTCCATTCTTATATCTTCTAATAAATTCAAGATGTTTGCTCATCCTAATATAATTAATATCATTATTCAATTGCTTAAGTTTTCTTAAATTTCGTTTAAATATCTCCATAAATTCAGAGTTGATTTCATACCCAATTGAATTTCTTGTCGAAATCATCGCAGCTAATGAGGTTGTTCCAGTACCCCAAAATGGATCTAACACGATATCTTCGTATATTGAAAACATATTAATCAAACGATATGGCAATTCTAATGGAAATGCAGCTGATCGCTCCCTTAATTTCTTTTTATTATTATTACTCTTATTTAAATTCTGAGAAGTCCCTTTTATATCCTCCCATACATCTGAAAACCATTTATTCCTTTCCTCCCAAAAAAAAGCACTATTATATCTATTTTCCGATTTCGGGATTAGTTCTCGTTTAAAATCTCCTTTCCTAAAAATTAAAATATATTCATGTTCAAGAGTAACATAGGCATTTGGAGGTAACATCCCAGAGCCTAAGAATTTATTAGGGCTATTTGTTGGTTTTCTCCATAAAATACAAGGTAATTCAATAAAATCATTATTTAGGAAAAAATTAGATATTTTAACATGATTAGGAAATAATTGAAAATTTTTTCCAATTCTTCTTGTAGCATCTCCAATATTTACACAAGCTATTCCACTTGGTTTTAATACTCGTGATACTTCATTCCACACTTTATTTAACTCTTCATGCATCAAATTGAATGCTGTTTTACCATCAACTGCTTCTAGGGCTTCTTTAATCTCAACATTTAAAGAAGAAAATAAAGAATCCCACATCTCAATCATGGGATATGGGGGTGATGTAACCATTAGGTTAACCGAATCGGACTCTAATTCACACATTTCAGATGAATCTCTAAAATATACCTTGTGAATCGTTTCCATTATCAGTTTCCTAGTTTCTTCGTTGACATTTAATGTATATGAATATTTTTTTAAAATTCAAATACTTTACATCAATATACTAATCAAAATTTATATAAATTATTATCAAATAATAGATAATTATGAGCCGAAGTGCTAAGGTTAACCAAGTTATCTTAATTATTCTTGATGATGTACGGGCTGAACATTTATTCAAATGGGTGAAGGAAGGGAAACTCCCAAACATTGCTCAACTCGCTGATAATGGTGTTTCATGTCAAAATACTGTTACGTCATTTCCTAGTGTTACTTTACCTTGTTATGCAGACATTATAACTGGTTCTAATTCTGGATTTTTTCCCAAAGAAGGAAGTGGGGTCCCTAATTATCATTGGATAGATCGTACAGTTCCTCCCTCAGAAAAAAAGAAACCTCCTTTTATTCGCAATTACAGTGAGCGACGAGATGTATTAAAAATAAACAAAGATATTGGTAAGCATGTTAAAACAATATTTGAACAAGCAGGAGATGGGAATTTTTTAAGCGCAACCAGCTTTTTATATAGAGGTTCCACTTTCACCACTTCAAAAGAATTTAAACCAGAATTGATACTAAAAAGAATAGAAGATATTTATAAAAATCCTAAAGAAATTTTTTCTGATAACGAGGTTCCAAAAGTTTCAGTGGGATATATCCCTCATACTGACGAACTTATGCATGAAAAAGGATTTGATCATCCTGACTATATTAATTTGGTATTTAGATGTGATAAGTTTATAGGCTCATTAATCAAAACACTTAAGGATACGGGATTTTATGAAAGTACTGCGATAGCTATTACTTCTGATCATGGAAATTATAAAGCTCTGAATCTATTTGATCTTGAGCCTTTCTTTAAAGAAAAGGGATTAAAACCCTATAATCCCATAAATGGTTCAGGAAATTTTGATGCTAATCTTGGAGGTGTAGGTTTTTTCAATTTTAAAGGTGATTCTTGGTTTCATCATCCCACAGTCAATCAGATGAAGGAGTATAACACAAATGAAACAAGCACAACTAAGGTGAATTTATTTGAAATCCTTTGGGATATACCAGGAGTTGAATTAATGTATTATAAAGATGATAATAGTAACAGCGATAAGGGCCTTATTCATCTAGAACGAAGAGATAAAAAAACTAAAAAAATCTCAAGAGGAAGAATAGAGTACTATGGGAATGGAAAACATCAGAAAACCAAATATGTATTTGACGATGAAGATTTATTTGGATATGTGAATATTGAAAAATCAAGTTCAATTCTTGATAATAAAACTCATACTATTGACGAGTGGATTGAAGCAACTTATCAGACAAATTTTATAAATTTAGTAGATCAACTTCCACGTCATTTTAAAAACCCTCGTTCTTGTGATATAATGGTATCTAACACGGGTTTATATAGCTATAATTATGAACATGGTCATACAAAAGGTATTTCCCTTTACTCTCATGATATTGCGAGTAGGGAATCTATGCTTGTACCATTAATCATAGGAGGATCACTTGAAATTCCTAAACTAGAACTTTCTTACTGTAAAACTACAGATATTGTTCCCACCTTATTAGACTTATTAGGAAAAGTACCTCATTCAAGTGTAATAGGAGAATCTATATTGGATTACAAACAACAAAAATAATTACTTCATTCTTTTCATATCATTACTTTGGTATATCCAATTAATTTTTATTAAAGTAATCTTTTACAAACTCAAATATGATTTTCGGATAAATACTATTTATTATGAAAGCTAATAATATTATAATCGTACCTGAAACTCATTGGGACCGTGAAACTTTATACAATTGATGTATAAAGCATGATTGGTATCTCCCATTTCAAGAGTTTCGGGCTAGGCTTATAATTATGATGGATAAATTATTAGAGATACTACAAACCGACCCAAATTATAAAAGTTTCACATTCGATGGGCAAACTATTGTTCTCGAAGATTATCTAGAAGTGAGACCAGAGAGAGAAGGAGAGATTAAAAAGTACGTAAAAGAAGGAAGACTTTCTATTGGTCCTATGTATGTTTTACCTGATGAATTTTTAGTTAGTGGTGAATCATTAATTAGGAATCTTATTATAGGACATCAAATTGCGAGAAAATTTGGAAGAGTTATGAAAGCGGGATATATCCCTGATCCCTTCGGACATGTAGCACAATTACCTCAAATTATACAAGGTTTTGAAATCCCATCAATATTATTTTGGAGGGGCTTTGGAAATGAATTTAAGGACAATAATTTGAATATGGAATTTATTTGGAATGCACCAGGAAATGCAGCGTCACTTATAGGAATTCATTTAATATATGGGTATGGTTCATTAGAATCGCTAAATGGAAAATTAATTAAAGGACAATATAAACCAGCTCTCAGAAAAATCAAGTTAAGGGTAGAAAATTTTGAGAAATATATCGCAACTCCTAATGTACTCCTTAATAATGGTTCAGATCATCATGAAGCTCGCCCAGAAATTCCCGAAATAGTAAAGCAATGGAACATTCTACACCCTGACAAAAAATTAAAACAGGTTGATTTTGAACATTACATCAATAAGGTTTTAGAGTCAAATCCAAGATTAAAAGAATTTCAAGGAGAATTAAGAGGTGGAAGATATGCACATTTATTATCAGGAGTATTTTCCACACGAATGTGGATAAAACAAAGAAATACCGCAATAGAATACCTATATGAAAAATATTCAGAACCATTATCAACAATTTCATGGATTTTAGATAAACATAATGAATTTGTTTACCCAAAGGATTATATATTAGCGGGATTAAAGTGGCTTCAGAAATGTGCTCCACATGACTCAATTTGCGGATGTAGTGTCGATCAAGTTCACGATGAGATGAAAACTAGATTTGATTGGGCAGAACAAATAGGAAACGAAGTTTTCAAGAATTCATTTCTTTATTTATCCGATCTTATTAACATTGATAACAAATATAATGGTCAAAATACTTTATTAGTATATAATCCGCTTCCTTGGCAACGTAAAGATATTGTTGAATTTAATACAATTTCGCGGAAAACTAGTGGTGAAAAATTTCCATATAATCTCAAATTAATTGACTTTGAAGGAAAAGAAATTGAAGCTCAAAATCATGATGTTGAAGAGGAACCTAGATTTACACGAAAGTTAGGTGTTAGTCATAAATTTTCATTTTTAGCGGAAGTTCCTGCATGTGGGTATAAAGTCTATTATGTTCTTCCTGTTGATTCAGGTCATACTTCCCCTATTGAGAGTGAAATCTTTAAGATAACAAGAGATTTTTTAGAAAACAAATTTTATAGAATTGATATAAAACCAGATGGTTTTATCACTGTTATTGATAAGGTTTCAGGAGTTACTTATGAAAAAATTTGTGAATTCGAGGATGTAGGAGACTGGGGAGATGAGTACGATTTTTCTGGTCCCTTAGAAAACCAGACCAATTTAACCTATACCACAGAAGATGTTGCTGTGTTTGAGAGATCTGCGTATATAGATGGACCAACTCAAAAAACTTATAAACTTAGATTAAATTTAAAGCTTCCTCACTCACTTACAGAAGATCGTTATAATAGGGAAGAGTGGCTTGTTGATAATAAAATAACTATATATATCTCATTATATAAAGAGATTAAACGAATTCACTTTAAGATTGAACTTGAAAATAAAAGCAAAGACCATAGAATCCGTGTCTTATTTCCTACTAAAATAAAGGCTGACAGAGTTTATGCTGATGGTCATTTTTATGTTGTTCCAAGAATGGTCGAATTACCTAAAGCAGATGATTGGGTTCAAAAGCCTTTACCTACAAATCACCAAAAGGACTTTGTGTCTGTTAGCGATAATTCAAGAACATTTGCGGTTATAAATAAAGGATTACCAGAATATGAAGCTGTCATTAAAGAAAATAACACAATAACTTTTGCTATTACTCTCCTGCGATGTATTGAATGGTTGTCTCGTGATGATTTTATGACACGTATGTCTCATGCAGGTCCAGGTTTTAACACCCCGGGTGCACAATGCCTTGGTAAACATAGCTTTGAATTATCGATTACTACTGAATCAAAACCAAACTGGTTAGATTCAGAAATACATCTAAGAGGTAAAGAATTTAATAATCCACTTAAACCTCTCTTTCCAGTTATGGTTCATGGTCCCTTAAGAGTTGCAAATAAAGTAATTTTAAGACCATCTGGAATCATTTCTTACTTTAATAATATTAAAACGAAGGAATTAGATTCGTTTTTACCTCCTGTTTTAAGTTTTCTTTCAATTGATAATAAAAGTGTAGTTTTAAGTGCATTAAAAAAGTCAGAGAAAGGGGATTACTTAATTATTAGAGTATATAATATATCCTCATCTTCTCAAAAGGCAACATTAACCTTTTTCAATAAGATTTCAATGAATGACGTTAAACTCGTGAATTTTTTAGAAGAGGCACCTGAACATGAAATTAAGGCAAAAATTAATTCTTTTAATAATAACTTACTTGAAATTGTATTAGAACCACACGTAATTGCCACATTTAATATTGAACTTGAATTAAAAAAGTGAATAAAGAGATGTGAAGTCAGAAACATACTACCAAAATAAGAATAAAAGAGTCATTTATAGAAATCCATAAGAAGGGAAAAAGACAACAATCATCCACGAGTAGAAAATACTTATGAAAATCGTAGATCCTAATATATTACGCCCTGAGTTTATATAAACCCATGTAACTGTAATGTTTTGTATAATCGAGAAAATAACCCATGCTAGTAAATAAAGAGCATAAGGCGGTAAATATGCCAAATTGAGTTTCCCAACAAGTATAATTGAAACAATAAGAAAATTATCCATGAAAATTCCAATACCTACCATAGTAAAATATTCCTCATATTTATTTGAAGTTTTCAATCGACCTTGAACATTCCTAAAATAGAATTCTCTAATCAGAAAAAAGGGGAAAGATAGTAGAGTTAATAATATCATTTTACCCGCACCTCTTATAGTTGGTAAAGTATTTTGTACGGACCAATGCCAAATTGCTGCTATTGACAATATTGATATCAAAGCGATACTAATTCCAAATAATATTGAACGACCAGGTTTTATTGAGCACATTCTTTTAATCTTTATAAACAGATCTTTGAAATAGAACTGTTCCTCCCAGTTCAATAAAAGAAAATTATATATTATAAATGATCCAATTGCAGCTCCAATAATGAGTAACAAAGTTATGCTTGTTGTAGAAAAGGCGAAATCTTCTGTGGAAATGTGTGAAAGAGATAAAAAAAAGGTAATTTGAATTAGTTCTACAGGAATAGTATAGTATATTATTAATTTTCTTATCGAAGCTTTTCCTAATTCTTCTAATATATCTTTCTCAGGTAAAATTACTTTATGTTTAAGAAGATAATTGCTAACATAAACAACCAATATTGAATTAAGTGCAATAACTGCTACAAGTGAAACATAAGAAAAAAATTGTAAAGCTGTGGCAGTTATGAAAATATCACTCCCCTTTTCCCCATGAAAAGCTTGTTCAAACCATTGAATTGTTTGATAGATGATAGCATAATCTACTACTTCAGTTAAATGTCCTGCAAATGGGCTAATAAAACCTTTAGTGTTATTTCCGTCATTAAAATCTCCATAATACAATTCTCCAACTTTTACATCTTCTCTTCCGGTATATGACTTTAAGACTTCAAGGATCTTTTCCTCAGTCAATCCAGGATCGTATCTCCCTGATGCTAAAAGAAAATTAGATATATCCATAATGTTTGGGGATACTGCTCCAATAGCTATAGTTGCATTAATTCTATCGGGGTAAGCTTGTGATAAATCTAGTGCTACATAAGCACCTAATGAATGACCGACAAGCCCAATTTCTGTAATGTACGATAAATCATATTCCAGGTAATCTATTGCTGCCTTCATATCTAGAATTAACTTACTACGGTAAAAGTACCCTCCAGAAGCCCCATGTCCACGAAAATCAATGTTTATGACCGTAAATCCCCGTTTAACGAGTTCTATGCTTAAGGGCTGCATATTGAGCTTACTACCAAAAAAACTATGCCCCACTACTATTCCTCCATGACTTTTTTCTCCTTTTGGTGTATATTTATAAGCACTAATATATACTCCATCCTCCGACTCGAGTGCCAATGGTTTAATCGTGTATAAATTCTTCAATTCGGGAATAAAGGTTAAAATAAGTAATGGAACTACACCAATACATAATATTGATATACTGATTAATAAACCTAATTTTTTCTTATCGGATCTTAAATTTTTTAAGGTTACCAAATCTCTTTTTAATCCATATTTATAAAGTTATAACTTATCGTAAAAGAATTATCAAAACTCATAAAGTTTGAACTTTTCTATTAAATAAGAATATTGATAATTTGAAATTACTTATATTCTAGTAAAATCTTTGTTTTATAATTTAGAAGGGATATCATTATTAATCAAGACCAACGGTAATACCTAATGAAACTTAATGAGTATTTAAAAGAATTTAAAGACAAGATCAACGATGCAATTAAATCTATTTATGACATGAAATTAAAAAATATAAAAAATAGATTTTTAGAAGATTATTATTCAGAACTAAAAGATTATTTCCTAGCTGGGGGAAAAAGAATTCGTCCATTACTATGTATCGCTACTTACAATGCGTTCAATGAAAGAAGGGATGAAAGAATTGTATTTCCTAGTGTGGGTACTGAATTTCTCCATAATGCGTCGTTAATACATGATGATATTATTGATAAGGATGATTTTAGAAGGGGAAAACCTGCATTCCACTTTAGATTTCGAAATTACCATGAAAAGTATGAATTAAAAAGGATGATAGCAACAGATTTCGGTAATTCTATAGGAATTATTGGAGGAGATTCAGCTTTTTTTTTAGGTTTAGAAGCTTACTTTTTTAACGATTTTAATATGGAATTGAACTTAAATGCAATAAAATATTATAAGCAAGCGTTTATAGAAATTGCTAATGGAGTTTTAATTGAAACTGATATGGTAAACCAAACAAATCTCACCCTTTCTGATTATATCGAAATGATTTCACTAAAAACCGGAGCCTTGATTGAGAAATCGATTTTAATAGGAGCAAATTATGCAAGAGCAGCTGATGAGTGTATTAATGATCTTTCCATCTATGGTATAAATCTTGGTATCGTTTTTCAAATAACTGATGATATTTTAGGTACATTTGGTGATGAAAAAGTAACTGGAAAACCAACAGATGGCGATATCCGAGAAAATAAATTAACTGCTTTAAAATTAATGGCCTTAGGCAATTTAGAAAACTCAAATAAAATGCGGCTTATTGAATTACTTGAAAATCCTAGTATGACTAATAATGATGTTCAGGAAGTTAAGGATTTGTTTATTAAAGCAGATGTAGTTAATTCATGCAAAGAATTAGCAAACGTATACTTTCAAAAAGCAAAATCATCTTTGGATAAATTGAAACCAACTATCAATCAATCTGAAGTAGAATTTTTTGAAAGTTTATTAAATTTTGTAGTGGAGAGAAATTTCTAAAGAGAAACTATCCCCATATGATATTTTAATTTTTTCATTAATTTAATATGGAAAAAGATAAGAACTAAAAATCATAGAAGAATTATTAAGTTCAATACTATAAATTTTCTTTTATTAAAACTATTGAGATAGAGTTAGATGTTAGTAGCGATTACCGGAGCCACGGGAGTCGATTTGGCAGTTAAATTTCTAAAAACACTGAGAGAAAAAAAGATTGAAATTGAACTTATCATCTCTAAAATTGCCGAAAAAATAATAGATATTGAAACGGATAATAAAATTTCTGATATTCGTAAAATAGCAGATAAAAACTATGATGTAGATAATTTATTATCTCCACCAGCAAGTGGTTCCTACAAGATAGAGAGTATGGTTATAATTCCTTGTTCAATGAAAACTTTATCAGCAATAGCAAATGGATATGCAAATAATTTAATTTCAAGGGCAGCAGATGTAATGATAAAAGAAAAAAGGAAATTAATACTAGTCGTAAGAGAAACTCCTTTCAGTGCTATCCATCTTGAGAATATGCTTAAATTAGCAAGATTAGGAGTAATTATTTGCCCCCCAATCCCTTCATACTACATAAAACCTAAAAGCGTTGAAGAACTCATTGAATACACCATAGGAAGGATATTAGACCAAATTGGGATTGAAACTAATATAAAAAGATGGGGGACAATTTAAGAAAGAAAAAGTTGATTATTCAGTTATTAAGATTTAAATGAATAAAGTAAGGGCAATTTTAATTGAAAATGCTCCAAGATATTTGGATTCTGCATAAATCTGGAATAGTGATGTTTCATAGAGTATTCAATGAATCTGTATCCCCTCAAGCATTTGGCGCAATGATGAGTGCGTTAAGTACTTTTGCCGAACAATTAGCTGATGGTGGATTATCCAATTTTGAATTAAATAATAAAAGATTTACCATAATTAAGAAACAAGATCTTAAATTTATTGCTAATTCGTTAAAACGATTTAATCAGAAAAAAATTAATCGTGAATTAGAAAAAGTTTCAAAAAAATTCTTGAAACTCTACTCTGAAAAAATAGAGGATTATAAAGGTCAAATTGGAGCGTTTACTCAGTTTGAAGAGATTATTGAGGATTCTTTGGAAGACAATCCACAACAATCCAGCTAAATTATTGGTTTAACCATCTATACAATTCACCAAGAATAACATACTTATCTCTTTTACCTTTTAATTTAGCTATTTCATCTATATTCATTAACCATAGACATGAACGTAATTCTTTTTTTAAGGTCCTTATTTCTTTAATAGTGTGAGAAATAGAATTATCTTTTCTATCTTTCCATGCGGATTGGAGAAAGTTATAAGCAAAACCTCCTAAATCAGCACCTAATACAATAGATTTTGCAATATCAAGTCCAGTTCTTAAACCTCCCGTGGCAATTATTAGTTTTTGAGACACATTTCTAACATAAATTATACTAATCGGTGTGGGGATCCCCCATTCCTTAAATACTTCAGCTGGATCTCGAGTATATCTTTGATTATTAAGATTTTTGCGTTTTGATTCAATTGCTGCGAAACTGGTTCCTCCAGCACCTCCAATATCAAACCCATCAAAACCAAGTTTATCAAGAATTAAAGCTAATTCCTGGTTAAATCCGGTTCCAACTTCTTTTGCAATTATCGGAATACTGTTTTTTTCCCGTAATTTTTGAAAGTTTTTACGGAAAAGTTTATATGAAAGATCTCCTTTATCTTGAACTAATTCATGTAAAACATTTAAATGAATTGCCATAACATCAGCATTTATCATCTCTATGCATTTGTTAAAATCCTCTAACTCAAAATTAAGGCTACTAACCTGCCCGATGCCAATATTTCCGATTATAGGAATAGTAGGGGCAACATCACGGGTAATTTTAAATGAATCTAATAATGTAGGATCTTCAAGTCCTGCACGCTGGCTTCCTACACTCATTATAATATTTTCTTCTTCTGCAGCTTTAGCCAAAATTTCATTTATTTCTTTTGAGACAGGATGACCACCAGTAATCGCTGAGATACAAATGGGTGCTGAAATTTTTTTATCATAAAACTTCACTGAAAGATCAACTTCTTCAATATCGACATCTGGAATTGGATGGTGAATCAATTTTATATCACTAAAATAATTCCTAGAATGTTGTACGTCATGCTCTAAGGTTATTTTGAGATGTTCTATTTTTCTGTCCATTATCTCTTTAGAGTCATTCTCCTTTGGCATATTTTTCCTCTCCATTTGAGTCATTTCACATAAAAAATTGTTTTTAATTATTTATTATATTTGTACAAGTTACTTTTTCATTTTTTAAAGAATTATATACATAATTTTCTTTCAATCCATTTATCAATTGTACAGGAACATTGAATTTACAAATCTGTTTTATAAAATCGATTTTACCTTCAATCCCACCTGTCACATCTATTTTTTTCCCCAAGTCCGCTAAGTCCAAGTCATCTAATTCACTTGAAAATATTTTAGAGGCCAATTTTATATTTTCATCCTTAGAATCTCCATCATTAATAAAAATTCCATCGGTTTCAGTTGCAAAAATAACTTTTGAGACACAATATTTTTGTAAGTTCTCACATAACTCAGAAATGATGTGATCTCCTGAAATTATCGAAAATGACCCTTGTTTATCAAAAATAATATCTCCATATAAAATGGGTAAGATATTAAGATCTAAAGTGGTTTCAATGATGTCAATAGATTTGGTAATGATATTTTCTGCGTTTTTTATAAAAATACTGGAGGGTTGGATTGATAAAACTGGATAATTTCGTTCTAAAAATAGGTTTACTAAATAAGAATTAAATTTAATCATAGCTTGATGGGTTTCAGTTAATCCAAAAATTTGATTTGGTATAGATTTATCTAGCCCCTTCGAAATATTGTATTTTTTTGCTAGAGGATGCCCAAACGAGCCACCTCCATGAATCAATATTACTTTTTCGTTAGCATTAATAATTTGTTGAATTGTACTTTTAACAACTTCCTCTCTGATAAAAAAAGGTTGATTTTTATCAGTTAGTAAACTTCCACCTAGCTTTAATAGTAAGATTTCTTTCTTTCTTTTCAATTTCAACTCTCTCTCATCCGATCATAGTTTTCCAGGCATTGTACCCTTCGCTTTCGATAGCATTAGCAATTTTTACTTGTATTTCTTCATTTTCCACCAAAGCAATAACCAAACCCCCTCGACCAGTCCCTGTCATTTTAGCACCAACAGCTCCATTCTGTAATGCTATTTCAACCAATTTATCATTCACTTCTCCTGAAACCGTAATTTCTTGGAGAAGTTTGTGGTTTTGATTCATTAGATCTCCTATAGTAATAATATCCCCATTAATTAATGCATTTTTAGCATCTTCTGCTAATTTTTTATATTCAGCAAAAATTTTTTCGAATTTAACGGGGTACTTTTCCTTTAAACGTCGAACATCAGCAACAACTTCTGTCGTTGATGCCGTAATTCCTGAATTTGCTATTATTAAAGACATCTTTTTTCGAGCTTGTAAAAGAACCATAGTATTTTTACCTCCACTCATGTTTTTTTTAAACCAAATTAACCCGCCATAAGTGGAAGCTGTATTATCAATTCCAGAAGGGGTTCCGTGGTAAGATTTTTCTCCTTCATATGCCGCTTTATTTATTTTTTCATCGTCCAAATCAAGATTAAAAGTATCATTAAGGGCACGAGCTAAAGATGTGCATTGAGCAGCAGAAGCTCCAACACCACTTGCAGCAATTAGATTACCGCTAAATGTTATCTCAAGTTTTTGATTTTTGGTATCTATTTTTAAATAATCAATAACGTTTTGTACAGATTGCATCGCCTCATTATGTTTTTGCTTTTTATAACCAGGTGTTGCTGGTCTCTGATCATCAACCGTCCATCCATTTCCCTCAATAGCTTTAACATCCGCTGTTGTATAGGACCCTAACGCCGATGCTATTGCAGGTAGTCCATAAACTACAAAATGTTCACCGAACAAAATTGTCTTTCCGTATCCCTTTCCTGAACCCATTTATTTTACCTCCACAGTTCCTTCTGAGCCATTGACGACGACAATTTGTCCTGTGTTTATGTTATTAATATCAATTCTATCAACACATGGGATTTCACTAATAATACATCCTACTGCTATGATAGTATCAATCTGTTTAATAACAATTGCAGCGGGAGCTGTGTTATTTTTTTTCATTCTATACATTGTGTATGATCCTACTGTGGATCCTTTACCAGATGGGAAAACTAATACTTTTCCTGAAATTGATTTTCCCTCCAATTCGTGGCCTACCTCAACCACTTTACCTGTATCGGGATCAACACCCCCATAAAATGAAATTCCATCTTTAGTAACAATCGCTTCTGCTTCAGCAATTCCTTTAAATATTTTTCTTCCCGATAACTTCATCCTGTCGCCTCCTCGATGCATTCTTCAATTGACCCAATTTTTACTTTAAACTTATTCTTTGAACGCCCATAATAGCACGCTTTTGCTGAATCTACCATAATTCCCTTAAAACGACCTTTAATAGGGGCTACAACACAGCAAGTATCTGCTGCAAATTTTGCTCCTGCATCTTCAATTATTTTAGAATAACCTGCCTCATCAGCAATTCTTTTTGTAGGTCGAGCAGTTGTGATCCAAAATTCTTTTTTTACTTTCTTTCCCTTCAATAAATTCGCAATCTTTCCTATTTCGTGAATTGAAGCATGGGGACACCCTATACTAACAAAATCAATATTAATATCATCATCAATAAGTTCCAATCGCGTTTTATCTAGATTATCTTGATTAATTTCAAAAATAATATCACTTGGTTTCGGATATTTATTATACTCAGGAGTTATCCCTTCCATATGGAATAACGCTGTTCCACCATAAGTAGCAACAGAAGCACAAAATGATTTGAGTTCTTCAACAGTTGCTCTGGAAATTCCAGTTATATAAGGGGTTTTCTTTCCTAATTCAACTAACTTATCTCCAATTATCTTCCCTAACACTCCAAATTCGTCTGTACCTTTCACTTGGGCATTAACTTTAACTAAAACTTCCCCGTGACGATTTTCATCCAAATGATACCCATATTTAGGGGTTTTCCCTATAATGGCTGACGCTAAAGCACTTGGGCCCCCCTCTCGATTAGTTCGAGCACCAATAACCGAATTAGCATAACAAACAGCACTACTTTCAGCCCAAGCAAGGTGTTGACCAAAATGAGGAGTATTTCCAATTAAGTAAGGTGTACAAGAACAGGTTGTTATAATTCCCATTTTAGCAAAAGCATCTATCGCACGATTCTGATTTTTAGCAAATTCTTTATCTATCCCTAATGCCTGCCAATTTTCGCGATCCATTCCTGCGGGGTTTAATGTTGTTAACACTCTTACTTTACCATCTTCTGCCATTTCGCTTAAAAATTCCAATCCCGCTTCACCAAGATTAGCATAGGAAACTCCCGCTATTTGAACCCCAACAACATCTACCATGCATTCAGCATCAAAGATTTCACCTAATGTGGCTAAAATCTCCATAGATTTTTTAGCGGATTTTCCATACTTGCCATCCAGCATGTCTTGTTCTTCTGATGTCAACTTCATTTCAATATACTCCTATATTATAAATATTTGTTCACATCTACTTTAGGGAACTCTGCTATATCAAAACTTTTCCCTTTCACAACCAGTGGTTTGGTTAAATCAAACCCAATCTTCGTTGTCATCTTGGTCCCTGGCTCAGCGCTTGGATCCAGGCTGCTTCCTGGTTCTTTATTTTTTACAATCATTCTGGTGTCTCCCTGAAACCGGGTGGCCATCGCCCACTCTACAGATAAAGGATCATAAATATTAATGTCTTTATCAACAATATAAGCATGTTTACAGCTTGTATGCCCTGCAAAGGTTCCTTCTATTGCCTTTCTTCCATCTTCTTCCGATTTTTTATCAATTTGGACTATTGCATGCAACCAAGAAGACCCACCGGGACTAATATTTACATCCAAACACTTAACTCCTACTCCATTTACTTTATTGAAAATAGTGGGTTCCCTAGGCATACCCATCAATATTTTATGTTCAAGCGCCCCTGGTAATAAGGCTTGCCAAATCGCATCTTTTCTATGAGTAATTCTTTTAACTTCAAAAATAGGTTCCTCTCTGATTACATCATATGTCTCAGTCAGATCAACAAAAGGACCTTCAGCATGTCTTTCTTCAAAATATACCCTTCCCTCTAAAACAAATTCCGCTTCTGCTGGTATTATAAGATCTACTGAGTTTGCTTTTACAACTTTAATTGGTTCTAGTGCATTAGCAATGTGTAATTCATCAACACCAATATCAACAGAAGTAGCTCCAGCAATTAGAATGTTGGGAGTATTACCTATACAAAAAGCTACTTCTACTTCGCCATTTTTTTCTAAAAATTTATAGAAATGACGTCCTTTAACTATTCGAGTAGCAAATTTGTCTTTAGAATACTGCATTGCTCGATGAAAATCTAAGTTTTGCCCATAATCAGGATCTCTTGTTACAACAACTGCAGAACTAATATAATTTCCACCATCTTTTTCGCAATGAAATAGAATGGGTATTTTATCTAAATCTATGTGTGATTCGATTACTTCTTGACAAGGAGCATTAGACACAATTTCTGGTTCAGAACGTTCAGATATTGCTTTTGAAAGCATTGGTATGAGATCTGCGGGAGTCACACCGAAATATGAAGCAATAACATTCTTTGTACAGAACACGTTACCTACAACGCGAAAATCTGATTCTTTAATATTATTAAATATTACAGGGGTCGGTTCAATCTCCTTTAAAATTCCAGAAATATCTAGTTTTTTAGAAACTTCTACATCTACCTTTCGGAGTATTCCTTCTTTATCAATTTGGTTTATATATTCTCTAAATCCCATAAAACTCATCTTCTATACATGTTTATCTTGATGATATGAATAATAAAAGTGGTTTTTCTTAGAGGAGTTACAGAACCACTTTTTATAAAACTAAAGGTTTTCACCATCATTTATTTTTTGTAAAATTTCTTTTGCGTAATCAACTCTTATTTTTTTCTCTTCTATCATTTTTTTAGCAACTTTTTCTATTAATTCATCAGGTACACCCGCGATCTTTGCTATGTTACGAGAATGAAGTGCCATATGACCTTTTTGAATGCCTTCCGAGGCTAAAGCCCTCAGTGCCGCAACATTTTGAGCCAAACCAAGAGCGGCACCTACCTGTGACAGTTCACTTGCACTTTTTACATTTAAGATCTTCAAAGCTAATCGTGCCATAGGATGTATTTTCGTCATTCCCCCAATAATTCCTAGAGCAAGAGGGACTTCAATTTCTCCAACCAGATTTCCCTTTGAATCTAATTCGAATTTAGTCAATGGAGAATATTTTCCACTTAAAGAGGCAAATGCGTGAGCACCTGATTCTATTGCTCGTGTGTCATTTCCAGTTGCTAATGTTAAGGCAACAATACCATTCATTATTCCTTTATTATGGGTGGTCGCACGATATGGATCGGCTAAAGCAAATTCATACGCATTCAATATTCCTTCAACAACTTGGGTACCACCTAATAAATCTTTATCAAAAGTTGCTTTACTTTTAGCAATTCGATGAGTAGCTAGATTCGATAAAATACGTAGATAAATTTTTCCTTCAGTGACTTCTTCAATATAAGGGCTTACTGCTTCTGCCATTGTGTTAACTATGTTGGCGCCCATGGCATCCAGAACATTAACCAACAAATGTATTATCAGCATCTTACCCCTTCTTGTATCTAATTCTCGAATTTCCAGATCAAGTGCACCACCACCTAATTCGTTCAATAAAGGATCTTGCTCATTGGCAATTTTTAAAATTTGATCTTTATTATCTAAAATTTGTTTTCTTACATATTCAATATCTTGTATTTGTGTTATTTGAATCTGTGAAATCATAACTGATTTTACATTTTCTGAAAAAAAACCTCCATGTTTTCTAGCAAATTTAGCTGCATTTGAAGCTGCTGCAACAACGGAAGGCTCTTCAATAACCATAGGTATTATATAATCTTTATTATTAATTTTAAAATTGAAAGCTAAACCAAATGGTAGTTGATAGCTCCCAATGACATTCTCAATTAAGGTATCAATCTGTTTAGGAACAAAGTATCCTATATTTTGTAACAACTTAATCTCTTCTTCATTTAAGTTAATAATTTTCGATATTTTTTGCTGACGCTCTTCAAATGATAATTTGTAAAAACCAGAGATATCTGAACGCAATTCTTTCATATTATAATTCTCACATCTAAAAATTAATAAACTTTTCTATATTCTCTCTTATCTTTATTATTTATGGTGAAAAATGAAGATCTTAGATATGATTATTTCACTTTGTAAATAAATTTAAAATATTGCTATAATCTTGATGTAAAATAACAAGGAGGGCTATAGAATTTAACTTATTAATCATCATTTAAAAGGAACAGGAAGATCTTGGACTAGAAAATCCCTATTTATTAAATATTTCTCGGGGATAGGAACATATATAGGACTCCAATTCAACAATCCTTTCGCATTGATGTTTTGCTCGTTTTCATTTTCAACTCTCCTTATTTCATATTCTAAAGATATACCTTTTGTTACATTGTCCGATACTCGTACTAAGTCTTTATGGAGATATGTTAGATCATTAGCGTCTGAATGAACGATTGGGTCGCTATCTAGCTTTGCAAAAAGAGGGAAAAATCGTTTAAGGTATCCTGAATGTCCCTTAGGACAATGATCCAATCCCTTAATATTAGGAATTATACACCCTTCATCACAGAAAGAAAGCGTAAAGCCCCTATTGTTATTTTGTTCATGTTCAACAATATGACCCAATATTACTTGTGGTTTAATATTTCCATTCTTAATTAATTCGTATTCCTTAATGCTTTTCTTCCTCTTTAAATTGATAAAATCGTTTATGTATGGTCCAGTTTGGATAACTTCTTTAAATCTATCTTGGATTTTTAGAAGACCAGATATACACGTAGCACCTGAGCCATAAGACCCAAAATAAATTATATCATTAACCTTTGCATAATTTTCGATTAAATATGCGATCTGTGCCCAGATTGCAGCGTTATACATGTTTCCAAAATACATTGGAACTTTTAATTGAGGAAGAACCCTTTCTTTCACATTTGAAATTAACCATTGTGAAACTTGTTTCAATCTTTTTGGAGTAAAACCGTATTCCTTTAGTTTCAAGTAGATAAATTCAGGTAGAACAATTACGTCGTGTAAAAAACGATCGAGTTTCTTAATTATTGAAGATTTAATCCCACTGTTTTCGATTTCGATTTTAGGTAATTCAGTAAGATGTTTCATCCAGCGTTTCAATATTATATGCTGCATTGATTTCAACGGGAGCTTGGAGTATGGCGCATGAAACGTGTAATAATCAGCATTGAAATCCCCAATATTCCTAATCAGGTCATCATAAGCTTGCAGTTGAAAGTTCAAATAAGTATCTTGAGAATAGCCCCCAAAAGCTCTAGCATTTTTATCATTAGGTGGTCTAAAGAAATCATTTACGTTACCCGAAACTTTGCCGAATTTTTTACTAAAAGTAGCAATTCTCGGATTTCGTGAAATTACGATACCAATAGCTCCCGAGCCTTGCGTTGGTTCGCCAGGAGAACCTAAATGATATGAAGAAATATCCGCACTTATTATAAGAGCTTTATTTATAATCTCTTTTTCAATTAAAGCAATAGCATTAACAATTGCTAATGTACCCCCCGCACACGCATTATAAATGTCTTGAGTCATCGAATTTGGAGAGATTTCTAACATTTCAGCAAATATATTCGAGATACTCTTAGCTGCATATACCTCTGTTTCCGTTCCAACAAATAGACCATCAATACTCTTAGGAGAGATACGTCCTCTTAGTAAAGCATTGTATCCTGCTTTTAATCCAAGTGAAATAATATCTTCATCTACGTCAGCGACTCGCATTTCTTTAGATAAAAGGCCTTTAGCATATTTTGCAGGATCTACCTTCCTTTCAATTGCAAGTTCCTCTAATTTTACAAAATGCAGAGGAGCATGAAAACCGATTGAGTCAATTCCAATGTTAGTAAATAAATGATCGTCAGAAAGCATAATTTGTATCTCGAGAAATATAAAATATTTTAACGTTTGATCAGTTAAATCTTTTTTTATTTATTTAATTAAATGTTTTAGTTAAATTCTCTATTTAAACATAGACCATTGAAACATATTTTCAACAATTCAAACTCTTAAAAGTGTTAAAACTTAGATAAACGATAAAAATCATCAGAAATGATTTGGTATTTTCTTCCTAAAACATTCTTTAACTACCATAGGCATAACGAATGAACCTATTATAATACAGATCAGCAATATTTCATATCCATATAGACAGGAATTTTGTTTTAAATATAGAGAAGGCTTAGCATTAGAAATAATGATAAGTAAAACCATTTAGATAAATTTAATACCCTTAATGATATTATTAATATCAATTAACCTTTTCAAATTGTTTAGATGGTATCTACTCTAGAAGAATTAAAGGAAACAGCTAAAGATAAGCTACCCAAACATATTGGTTTAATAATCGATGGAAATCGTAGATGGGCTAAAAATAGAAATCTTGATATTAATTTTGGCCATTTAGTTGGATATGAAAACCTTAAAAAAAGGTTGTTTGATTTCTTTGAAGCAGGAATCCATTATTTAAGTCTATATATCTTATCCCTTGAAAATTTAAGGAAGAGAAGTACTGAAGAGCTTGAATATATCTATAAAATAATGATTAAAGCAGTAGATACAGTAGTAAATGAATCAATTGTTAAGGATGATAAAGTGAGATTTGATATTGTAGGCAGATTATCCTTGCTTCCTCCTAAAGCTAAGGAGAAAATCCAGCAATTAATAAATTTTACTAAGGATCACGATCAAAATTTTATAAACCTCTGTATAATGTATGATGGTCATGAGGAAATTGTAGATGCTGTTAAGAAAATAATCAATGATGGAGTAAAACCAGAAAAAATCGATGCTAAATTGATAAAAGATTATTTATATACAAGGAATTTTCCTGCATTGGATTATATTATAAGAACAGGAATGGACGATGGGGCTAGGATTTCTGGATTTTTACTTTGGGACTCTTCTTACGCTGAGTTCAAATTTAGAAACGACTTATGGCCTGATTATAATAAAGAGATGGTAATTCAGGACTTATTTGATTATACAAAAAGAAGTAGGCGCATGGGAAAATAAATTAGTAATAGCTTATTTTTCTCTTAATCCTTTTTGAGATTAAACCTAAAAATAAATATCAAAAAGATCATTCATTGTTAAAAGAGACTTTATTTTTTTTGTTTATAATATGTCAAATTCAGCCACCATTATCTCATTAAACATCACAAAATTTCCACAGAATCTTTTAATTCCTGATATGGATAATGATGTTTCACTTCAAGTAATTAACAATTCAGATAAATTAGAAAATTTTAAATTTGTTTTTGAAGGAGAAAATTTAGATATTAACTTAAAGTCAGCAGAATTAAAAGATCAAATTGAATTTGCCCCAAAGGAAACCAAAAATATCGATATAAGGTTAAATCCAACCGCAAGTGGTTTCGGAAAATTAACCATAAATGTGTATTGGCTAAAGATTGTAGAATATACAGTTAAAGTGCAGAAAGTTAGAGAAATAGCACCAAAAAGTAAATTTTATAAGATTTTCGATAACTATAGGTTTAAAAGTGCAGAAAAGATTGACACGATGAATCCAAAAGAGTTCTTCCTAACTATGACATTAACCGAATTGCAGAAAATCGAAGAACAATTGGAAACAATGAGAAATAATTATAAATCAACATTATCCTTAGATTCAACCAGTACAGAAGCATTTACAAAGGTTACAATTGAGGTTATTGATAAAACTATAAGACAATTGGCTAAAGGATATCTTTCAAATAAAAATTTACAGCTATCTTTAAGTTTAGCTTTAGAATTATCAGATCCAAATGAACAGCTCAAATTTTACATTAATTTAATAAGAGCTCATGCAATAGAAAATCTAAGCGAAGCACTTCAGATCATTAGAAGCTTGAATGATTTAAATCTACAACAAAATCTATTAAAATTAGTAGTTTTTGACCAAATACCTGTTAACCCAATTCAAGCCTCCAATTTGACTGAAAATATTACTAACTTATCTGAAAAAATCAAACTATTATTCAACATCGCACAAGAGTTATATAATAACAATAAATCATCTGAATTGCTTACCGTTCTTAAAAGGATCATTGAGGTCCTCTTTAAATCACCCGAAATCAATAGTGAAGATAAAAAAGACCAAAAGCTTATTTATGATTCTCTTAAGGATGCAATAAATGGAATAGCCGAAATTGAAAGCCCTGGAGCAGCCAATACTATTATTGAAGGAATAAGCAAAATAACGCTTAAGGAAAGAATAGCAAAAGATCTATTTGACATAATTTATGAACTTGTGGATGAGATAAGAACAAAAATAGATTCCGAATTGATATTTTCTCAATATTTTCTACTTAATACTTATATTTCAAATATAAATAATGAAATTAAAAGTTTTAGCAGTATTGGTGGAAATGTAAGTAATAATATTCTTTCAGGAGATTTCAATTTTAAATTAGTCTTTCTATCTCTTTTTAGTTTTAATTTTAGCATTTTTCCATTTATCGATCGTGTATATAATGACTTAAAATTTAATCTTAAAAAATCAATTGCATATTATATATTCCCTTCTGTCAATAATTTCCAGGATAATGAGTTAACTGTTCTTCAGAGGACATTAAACCAATTTTTTAATAACTTTGCGAATGTACCGAGCCAGTTACTTATATTTAATTTAGATTTTATTCCCTATTTGGGAAAACCAACTGTTATTTTGTCATCCGAATCCCAATTAAATAATAATTTAAAATCTAAAATAGAAAAACTTGGAGATACTGTTAATTTAATTATTGATGATTCAACGTTTAAAGGCGGCAAGATTTATGACAATCTCAAAAGTATAGTACCACCAAATAAATGTGAGATATTTAACTTAATCTTATCATATGAATTCATAAACGATTATAACGCGTTTATGGCATTTATCCAATCATTATTCTAAAAAATTAGTAATCTACCAAAATTATATAATAATAATTTATTATTTAGATATTATAAAAGTGGAAAAACAGGGGTAAAGCCTTAATGGCGAAAGATAAGAAAAAGAAAGAAAAAAAAAAGAAGAAACCACAACAAGAAAATAACACTTTTTCTCAATTAATAACTCAGAAAGGAAAAGGAAAAGGAAAAGCAGGTGCTCCTGTAGGTGTAGCATTAGGTCAACATATTGATAGAAGTGCTGATAAACTATTTTTGGGAACAGATTATATGGAGGTACTTATACCTGAAAGACCTTGGGCTGAAATGCTAGCGGATATCGAGCATTGGACCCCACTACCTTATACTCATGGTATAGAAATGGAATTAATCATAGCAGATGACAATGGGAATTATCCACCTGGAGATGAAATGGTTTTTCGGATGAAAGAAATTGTCAAAGATGCTATTAAAATTATGGATCAAATTCTTTACGATGGAAGAGAAGATTTTCTTCCAGTACCAGATTACATTAGGGAGAAAGTCTTAGCTAGACCCTGGGGGCGTGAGGATCTTGAAAAGGGTTATGCTATGGATATACGCTATGCTTTGGGAGATGCTTCTGTTGATATTGATACATTTGCTAGAGATGGAAATGTTACAGCAATTACTTACATATTGGAGCTCGTAACTCCCCCCTGTGTTTATGTTGAAGAACTAGCATACTGGGGGAGCACTCTATTTTTATTAGCGAAAGCTACATTACCAAGAGATTTACATATAATTGCTTCTGCTATAAATCCCGCAACAAAGGAGTACATGAGAGGGGTTTCCCAGGCGGATCACAGTCATATTGGCACTTTTGAATCAGAATTAGAAAAGATTCAAGCTTACTGTATGATTCGTAATTTTATCCCTCATATCATTGCTCTTACATGCAATTCACCCATAATAAATAATAAGCCGACAGACGTCGTAAAAATCATTAATAACAGAATCACAGCACCAAATTGTGTTAGATCTTTGCGTTTAAAAAGCAATATTACAATGTTAAGCAATAATGATCCTAATCATTTCATCCCTTATTTAACCTCATCTGATCAAAATTCGCAGAATTACTTCCTCCAAGTAGTGCAAAAAGCGAGTCTAGAAGACGGGCGTTTCCAAGACGTGTTTCCTTTTACAGATTGGGGAACTATCGAAGTCAGGATTAGCGATGCTCAAATTTCAATCTGTCGTCGAATAGGGATAGGTATGCTAATTCAAGCTATGTGCTATAAGGCTAAAAAACTTCTTCAAAATGGTTTCTGGGTACCTGATGCTGGTTCAGAAACTATAGCGTATAACCGGAAAGGAGCCATTGAAAGAGGATTAATATCTTTATTTAGACCTCAAAATGTTGATCGTGAAAAACTTTCACAATATGACCCTACATTCGCGGAACAATACTTAGGTCCGGTAGATCAACCTATAAGGTATATGATGCAAGCTGTTCAAAGAATGTTTTTCTATTTAAAAGATGTGTTAAAAGAATTAGGTTTTTTATATTCTCCATTTATGAAGCCTCTGTTACAGTCCGTTTTTGGAAATGTTTCTTATGCGGAGCCACCAATAACAGAGGCAGAATACCAGTTAAGCTTATATCAATACAAGTTGAACAACGGAGAAGACCCTAGCATACTATATGATTTAATATATTTTACAATTCAATATTGCCAGGATCCTCTAAATAATCCACTTACTGGAGTATTAACTCTTCCTAAAGAAATGAGAGATTAACAATTATCTAAAAAAATTAAGTGAAAATTTATGTTAACATGTACAATAGAACAAAATGGAAAAAAATCGGATGAACACATATTTATTATTAATGCACACTCGCATCTAGGTCAAGATGTGGATGGTGCTACAATGATGAATCCTTTGGCTCCAGGCGCCGGAACCTTTGATTTTTGGGGGAATGTCCAAGGGAGGATTAAGGCAGATTGGGAAAAAACTGGTGAACAATCTTTCACTACTTTCATGGATGGAAAAATTACTAAAATCTCATGGTCTTTTACTCCTTATCCTTTTACGGATAAATTATATATTGCTTTAGAAAAGCTTGGAAAAAAGCATTCTGATTTGAAAGATAAATCAAAATTTTATTCAATGATAGATCAAGGAGTATGCTTTCCTTTTCAAGATGTGTTTCGTGATAAGCATCCAGAAGCGCTATATCGAGCAAGCAATATCAATGTTTCACGTTTTACAACTAGATTTCCTTTTTCTATGAAACTTATCGGCTATGGTCGCTGTGATCCGATGGAAGGAGAAAAAGCGGTTAATGAAGTAAGGTACGCTAGAGAAGTATTAGGACTTCGTGGGTTAAAGCTACATCCACGCTCCGAAGGATGGATCGATAAAATTAGCTCAGAAAAGGCTATTCAAGTTCTTATAGAAGCAGCTTCATTTTCTATGCCTGTGATTTTTGACACACGAGGAAGAGGTTCAATATTACAAATTGCTCAATTAATTGAATCAACTAGAAATGTATTAAAGTCAAAATATCCTGATTTACTACCCCATCTTAAAGTAATTATCGCTCATTTTGCTCAAGGGAATATTGATGATTATGATGTTTATAATGCAATAGTTCAGCCAAACACTTATGGAGATCTTTCAATGTTGCATGGTACGGGTGCTGGGAATTTTTTTGAAAGTTTTCGTAGATGGTTTCAATCTAATAACAAAAAAAGTGTAGATAATCGAGATTGGTCTGAATATCTCCTTTATGCTAGTGATTATCCCTATTTTGGGGATGTTCATGCTCAAAAATTGATGAAATATATTATTAATAAACAGTTCTTTGATACTGGGGGAACACTTGCAGATGTTAGAAACATCCTAGGGTTAAATCAGTTAAAAGTTTTACCAGAGTATAATCAACCTCAAAATCAAAAAGAATTAAAGAGTCCACCGAGTATAACAGTTTCTAATCCCAATTATAAACTAAATAACGAAAGCACCTTTCAAACTATGATAAATTCTTTAGCTAAATTAATCATCGGCAACCATATTGATATTAAAAAATTTTGTTTGCAATTTAAAGATACTTGGGCAGTGTTTAACGATGATGTATTGTTAACAGTCATATCAAATAAAAATAAACAAGAAAGAAACATATTACTGATGAATTTAATAAAAGACCAAATTTCAATTTTTGCTCCATTACAATCAAATATGGAATGGAAAAAATTTGGTTATAAATATTTTGACCCTATAGATAGAGCTTTCTTTGCTACTTTGTTTAAACAGAATTATTTATCTATGGATATAAATAAAACGGTAGAAACTTTTACACATATCTATACTTAAACAGCTTAGTTTACCAACAGAACTATTATATTAGTTAAAAGATAATTTATATATAAGAACTTATAAAAAGATTTTACTTACTTAATTCACTCCCTAAAGGGATATAACTTGAGAGGAATTGTAATTCTTAATTTAAGTGAAGGTTCTGAACCTACTATTGACATTCAATATCCAGAAAATATATGTGATGAACTGCAAATATCAACCTCAGGATTGCTGAGCCTATTTGAACAACACAAAACCGTAAAAACTGGTCCTAACTATCTTGAAATGCAAATCAAGAGAAATGTTAGTGTGGCAAGTTTTTTTACGGGTCATAGCAATAGAAGCTTCCTCGGGAAACCAGAGCATTCTATAACAATCTTCCTCTCTGATGATGATACTCTTCCTAAAACTTTTAAGGGTCAAGTAAGACGCATAGCTTATGAATTATTACCCAAAAGGCAAGAACCAGATTTCTATGATCAATTTGTAAAATATTTTGAACTTCTAAAAAAAGGAGAATTAGATCCATATTATCAACAAATGCGAGAGCTAACACAAGATTTGAGTTCTAAAAGAGAAAGGATTGATGATCTCGCACAAAAAGTTTCTTTGTTGGTATCTGATAGATCTGATCACCTAAGGAATGTAGATGCCCTAAAAGATGAAATAAATGGCCTATATTCAAAAATGGACAATTGGTCTGGCCAAATGGCGGAGCTAAATGAATACAATGCAAGTTTGACTATGAAAATTAAGGATTTGAACAAATCATCGACTCAACATAAAAATGAGCTAACTCAAAGAGATGCACAAATTGCCAATCTAACTACAATATTGAATGAAAAAAGTGAAATTGAAGAGGGTGCAGAAAAGTTACTTGATCAAATAAAAAGGATTAAATCTGAAGATCAAAACTTAAGTCAAGAAATCTCAAAGTTAAATGAGACTAATAAAAATTTAAAATTTCAAGTGTTAAAAGCAAATCGGGAAAATGAGGCTCACTTAGATACAATTACTAATCTGAAATTAGAAATGAGAAACCTAAGGCAACAGATTTCTTCTGAGAATAGCAGTAAAGGCAAGAAAAAAGATGAAATTGTTGAAATGAAAAAGGAATTCAAAGTCCTCAGAAGAGAAAGAGACCATTATAAAGAAATTGTTAAAAAGAATAAACTCCTTTAATTTAACCTTAAAATCTAAGTTTATTATTCAACCTTTAAAGAAATTGCTTCAACTTTCTAAAATATGAAAGTGGGAAAAATCATTCTATAATGTTTAAATGAGAATGTTGTTTTCAGTAACATACAATCTATTAAAAAGGGTTGAATCAAAATTGTATAAAAAAAACCAAAACTTAGCTATTTTTTCAGCTATATTTTTATTATGTTCAATTACGGCAATTACATTAGGTACAAATTTTCATAACTCAAATGAACCTTTAATTGAATATGATAAAGTATCATTGAAAACTTCAGGTACATTTTCTGATATTCAAATTGATGCACTCAGTCTTACCAACACCTCAAATTCCGGTAATTGGACATGGGCAAAGACTACGGGTATTTGTATGGGATCTGGTACACCAGAAAGCCCCTATGTAATAGAGGATCATATTTTTGATAATTTAGGTGCATTTGACGACTGTTTAAGAATATTAAATTCAAGGGACTATTTTATCGTTAGAGAATGTACATTTAGAAATTCAGCGGACACAGAGGCTGGACTTTTTATATATAATACTACCAATGGCGAAGTCACTGATTGCTCAGCATATAATAATCTTAGAGGTATAGAATTAGTAAGTGTAAATAATACTGAAATTAGGGATAGCTATATTTACAATAATAGTTATGGAATCTACATATCTGGTTCTCATTATAATACTATTTCTAATAATAATGGATCTGCAAATACTAATATGGGAATAGTTCTCACACAAAGTACTTTTAATACCATTTCCAATAACATCGCTAACGATAATCAAAACTTCCATGGAATATCGCTAAATTCAAATAGTAATAATAATGATGTCATAGGTAATACTGCAAATGGCAATGGAGATTATGGAATTTATCTTGGTAACAGTCATAATAACACCATCTCTAATAATGATGCGAATGGCAATGGAGTAATTGGAATTTATATTAACAATGGCGATATGAACACAGTTTTATCAAATACGGCTAATGATAATGTATATGGAATTATTTATGATTCTTCTAGTGAGTATAATACAATCTCCAAAAACACTGTAAATTCCAATGATCTAACGGGTATAATTGGTTATAGTAGTGATAATAATTTGATAATTCAAAACACTGTAAGTCATAACGGAGATTTTGGGATTTCCGTAGAAAATTGTGAGGATTCGACTGTATCCGATAATTTAGCTTACAACAATAGTTTCTGTGGAATTCACTTCGAAGATAGCTTAAACATAACGTGTGTAGACAATACAGTTTATGAAAATACTTATGGAATATATGTATTTAATTTAGATGAATCTGTAATTGAAAATAACAATGCTCATCATAATGGCTTCGATGGTATAATAATAGATGGTGGTAGTCAAGTGAATATTATAAAGTCTAATCTTGCTCGATATAATAACTTAAGCGGAATTCATGTACTTAGTAATAATAATTTACTAATGGACAACATAGCAAGTTATAATGAAGAGCATGGAATCTTTTTAGAGTCATGCAATAATGTTGCATTAACAGGTAATACAGCTAATAGTAACGAAGAGAATGGTATTCACTTACTCGATAGTAATTCAAACACTATCATTTCTAACACAGCGAATAATAATAAAAACGGAACATTTCTAGACAACAGTGATAATAATAAAGTTATTGATAATTATTTTGTAGGTAATGATGATTGCTACAACGAAACGGGAAGCTCAGGCAATATTTTTGAAAATAATGTTTGTACTAGTACAGGTGGCGGTCTAGCAATAGATTTAAGTACTATTCTACTGATCCTTTGTATTATAGAAAGTGTAGCTCTCGCTGGTATTGTTGCCATATATTTCATGAGAAAGAGAAAATCCTAATTACTTTTTTTTTTATTTAATTTAACATACATAAAGAATATTAAATACGATTTTAGAGAGGATAATTTATAATTTAATAAGAGCTGATAAAAAAAGTAGTTTATTGTTTAATCAGGCGTAAGCTCGTCAAGGTCCGATAAATCTAAACCACTATCCATCATCTCTGGGCTCTCTGCTAAAAATTCCGAAAGTATCTCTTTTAATTCATCTCCCGATCTTTTTAGAATTAGTCTTATTAACCCAATGTTTATATCTGGATCGGAGATTAAAGTGAGTACACCTTTAGGACCGCAACTCGACGCAAAGATTTTCCCGCCCAAAAATTCTGAAGTAACTATCTCCAGATTACCAAGTTCTAAGTTCTTTCCTTGCTCTTCGCTTGCACAAAAAACTGCGCTCGCAATAGCACCAATCCCGTCAACATCGGCAGGGAAATAAGAAAATTTTGAAACACTTGCGATAGTAAGTCCTGTTCTATCAACTAAAATAACTTTTTTGATACCACTTTCACTTTTTATAATCTTACTTAGAATATTATCGAAGCTTTTGGTGTCAATACTAATTGCAATACACCTTTTTAATTGATTTTGGTAATTTGATATTTAATGTAATAATATATTCTTCAATATTTAAAACTATTATAATCATTTGAATTTATAAAATTATCTTTTTAAAATCTTAGATGGGAAATTTAGGAAAAATCGTTTTTAAGGATAAAGCTTTAAAATCTACATATTAAATTCTTAACATTTTATATGAAAAATATTATAATGCGGAACGAAATAGAAAAGAGATTACATAGAGTAATGATAAGAATATCCCAACAAGGCTATAAGTGTCCTTACTCAAAGGATTGCGATAGTTCTGAAAATAGTGCTAGATGTAATGTTTTTTATCATAAATGTTCCAAGTTTATAGATTTTAAATCACTTTCTTAATAGGTTAGATAGGGTTTAGGTAATTAAAAATGGATATGGGGTTAAAAGGTAAGGTTGCATTGGTTTTAGCATCAAGTAAAGGTTTGGGTCTAGCCTGTGCTAGAGGGTTTTACAAAGAAGGTCGGTTAGGAAATCCTGAAGAATTAGCAAATATAGTCGTATTTTTAACTTCAGATAAAGCTAGCTATATTACAGAAACAGTGATTCAAGTCGATGGGGATTTAGTCAAGAGAATATTTTAAAAGCATTATGATATATATATGTTAATTTTTTTTATAGTACATAGT
>JAHQWI010000110.1 GCA_029856085.1 Promethearchaeia archaeon
GGGTTACGGATTATTGGGTGATGAGATATTCATCACAGAAGATACTTTTGAGCTAGCAAAAAAGGCAGTTGGAGGAACAATACAAGCAATAAAAAGTGTATTGGATTCTGATGTTAATCAATCTTTTGCACTTGTTAGACCACCTGGTCATCATGCATTACAAGAAAAAGCCTCTGGGCTCTGTATCTTTAATAATATAGCAAATTCTATAATATTTTTGAAGGAAAAATTAAATTACAATAAAAAGATTGCAATAATTGATATTGATGCTCATTTTGGGGATGGATTAGTTCAGTATTTTTATGACGATCCAAGTGTTATTTATTTTTCTGTTCATGAATTTGATTTTGTGGAAGGTGATATAGGATTTATTGATGAAGTAGGTGAAGGAGAGGGTCTTGGTAGAAGTATTAACTTTCCAATACCTATGAATACCTCTGATGAAGATTTTTTAGAATTTATGGATATATTAGAGCCAATTTTAATAGAATTTTCTCCTGATTTAATTATAGTTGCTGCTGGTTTTGATTTGTATTTTGCTGACCCTATTGGGAATGGTCTGTTGACCTCAATTTCATATTACAGATTTACTGAAAAATTATTGAAAATAGCTGAAGAGATATGTGAGGGCAAATTGGTTTTCATCCTTGAAGGAGGTTATAGTCTTATAGGTCTTCCGTATTGCGTTTATGCTGTTATAAAGGCACTTATCGGAGAAAAATATGAACCCCCAATTTTTGAAAAGATTCAATTTTCAACTGAAGCTAAGAATGAAGAGATAAGTAAGATTAAAAATTCTTTGAGAAACTTATTAGCAGATTACTGGAATTCACTCAAATAATAAAAAAGTAAATTGAATTAAACCATATTTTCAAGCTTTTTAGCATAATCTTGAACATTAAAGAGAGTATCTCTTGGGCCTACTTGAGGGTTGATATATGTAACTAATGCTCCTGTGCCACCAATTGGAATTGGACAGATAATTAGATGTCCTTTTCCGGTAATATTTGTACCTATTTTTCTTTCCTCTGTATTTTCTACAATCATATATTTTATCCCCTGAATCGTCAAGCTAGTGATCCCCTTCTCACCTAACTCCAACTTCTGGTTGAGCATCTCATTTATTAAACTAAGATCACTTGTAAGGTCCCAGTTTTCAGTTTGGGTTATCAGTTTTCCATCTTTACCTATAATTGCCACACCAAAAATATTTTGTTCTTCGCCTAATAACTTATCAATAATACCTTCAATTTCTGACATTATAACCAAATATTTATTATTAAATTGTTATAAATAAAATAAATGAAATCAATTATAAATTTAAATATAATTTAAAAATAAGTAAATAAAAAAAACGGTGAAAACAATTGGCTTTTAGAATGTGGAGAAAAGCTATTCTATTATCTTTACGTGAAAAGAAAATATTTACAATTTTCACACTAATCTATACAATTTTAATATTTTTAACTAGTCTTTTCTGGGATTTGGCAATAAAAGAAGAAATTGGCGCTGCTGCAAACTATCTTCTTGTAATCTTTTTTGGGACGAGTTTATTTCTATCATTGCTTTATGCTTGGATTTTAGTCTCAAGAAAAAGACGTGTATGGGCAACATTCAAATGTATTGGTTATACAAACAAGAATATATTAGTCTTAGTTTCAGGGATGATATTTTTTACTACGATTGTAGGTTTTCTTATAGTCATAGAAGTTTTATTTCATTATACTGCTGCTCTAGCGTATTTACATTCGGAGGATCTTTTTCTAAGTATCAATGAAATCTTAATTGGATTAGTTCCTGTTATTATAACTAGTGCACTATTTATTATAGTTCAACTAGTTGCTTTCTTTTTAGCCTATAGAAAAGTATTGAAAGTAAGACCAATTATAGCATTAAAAAAAGTAGGTGAGTGAGGAGAAAAAAGAAATGTCAGCAGGTAAAGATGTTATGATTGAAGCAGTAGATGTTAATAAAGAATATAGAAGAGCAGGTGCTATTATTCGAGCTTTAGCAGATGTTAATTTGAAAATTAGATCTGGTGAATTCGTTATTGTTCAAGGTCCAACTGGTTGTGGGAAGTCGACACTTCTCAATGTTCTTTCAGGTTTAGATTTGCCTGATTCGGGAAGGATAATATTTGATGGAGAAAATATCGCAAGAGCAACAGAAGATAGGTTAAGCAGATTAAGACGCCAAAAAATAGGCTTTGTATTTCAAGATTTTAATCTAGTAAATACATTAACCGCTATTGAAAATGTAGAAGCAGTATTATGGCCAACAGTACTACGCCAAAAAGAAATTGAAAATAGAGCAATTTCCGCCTTAAGGGATGTTGATTTGCTTGATCGTAAAGATCATTATCCTGTCCAGATGTCTGGCGGTGAGAAACAGAGATGTGGTATTGCTCGAGCAATCATTCATAGACCAAGGGTTATCTTAGCAGATGAGGCTACTGGAAATTTAGACCCTGAATCAGAAAAACAAGTTATGGCGCTTTTAAAGAAGATAAATAAAGAAATGGAGACAACTATTATTTTTGTTACTCATAGAGATTTATCTCAGTATGGAACTAAAACCATCCGAATGGATAAAGGGAGAATAATTAAAATTCAATAAACTAAGTTTAATTATTAATTATTTTTTGTAATTTTTTTAATAATATTTTGAATCAATATTTTTATTCAAGTTTGATTACATTGGAATATGTTAACTTGGGACTTAGTTTTCTTTTATAAAAATTAGGATATAACAATCTACAGCGTCTATTTTACTTTTTAATGACTCGGATATTTTAGTGTTTAAAAATTAAGATAAAAACAAAAATATATATATTCATTAATTTTTTGGAAATCTTATAACAAAAAAAATAATTTTTAAAAATTATGGAAATATGAGGGGATAAGCCTGGGTTGGAAAAGAGTGATAGGCAGTGGTTGTGCGGGTATGTTGTGTTTAATTCCAATGGCGTGGATTTCTTTTAGATTCTTGAATCTGACTGAGGGTTTGACAGGAGGTCTAATTGAGAATATTGATGATGCGTTAGGCATTATAACAGATGAGCTTGGCGATATTGGGCTTTTTGTCGAGATCTTAGCTGGAGCATTTATTGGACTTGGTCTCATTTTCTTATTTCCTATTCACTGGTGTATATTTTATCGTCCAGAGAATGTAGGGCTAATTATTGCTGTTACGGTTCCTTGGATTTTATGTTGCGTTATTACAAGCGGGATCTTTGCTCATTCACCTAGAGGAGGGATCCATTCTAGTCTTGCTATAGGGATTGGATATGCTACTATTTTATCAATCGCCTATCTAGTCTTATCATTAGTTATACCACTAGGATCTGCGATATTAGATGGAATATTAATAGGATTAACGGATTTACCCTATCTTGTCGCAGTGCTTACAGCTATCTTGGAAGGGTGCTTAGTAGGGGCTGTTTTTGGGGGATTTATTGGGAGTCTAAAATATAAACCAGGAGGAATTAAAGGGTTCAAATCGAAATCAAAAGGAAAAGAAGAAGTCACAGAAATTTCAGATGTAAATAGAGCAATAGAAAGTTCAGTTATGATGGGCAAGACAACATGTACTAATTGTGGGGCTAAATTGACGTCAGATGATTTGTTTTGCACGAATTGTGGTGCTAATAGGTCATAATCAATGTTTTAATTAAATTATTTTATTTATTATTAATGAAATCTTTTAAAAATTCAATGTAATAGAAGAAATAATGCCAAAAGAGATTAAAGGGCTAATATTAAGCCGATTGACAATTTTAATATCGATAATCCTTGTACCACTTGCAATTTTTTTAATTTATAATTTTGCTGATTTTAGTTTATGGTTTTCAAATGATGCTACACTTAAGTTAGTGCTAATAAAAGTGCTCTGCCCAACAGTTTTTAGTGTCTCGTGGTTATTTTTTTTGATTTTGTTTGCAAAACGCTTTGCAGATACTTTAGATGATTTCGATAGAACTATAAGTGTTGTCCCTTCAAGATTAAAATTTTTCTATGGGATTAATGCAATATATATTCTTCTTATATTTATTTTCCCATTAATTACACCTGTAATATCTATACTAAGTTTTGCATCTTTTGCTTGGAGATTAACCACTTTCAGGAAAAAGAGATGGGAAGAAGATACTAAGATATCAACTACTACATGGATAATGATGGCTATTGCTGCATTGCTTCCAATATTCTGCTCATTTGTTGTTTTACCTGAATATTTTGTATTGGCAGATTTCTTATGGAATGTTATTTGGGTTCCTATACTTCCATATCTTTATATTATTTCATATTCATTATTCACTGCATTGGCTATTGGATCTCTTATTATACTCTTTTTAAACTCAGGAATATCTGAATATGAACAATTATTTGTAGAACCTTCAAAAAAACAAAAATTTTGGAATGTTAGGGTACTCGAAGTCATATTATTTGGATTTTTTCTATTTCTAGATATAGGAGATTTTGAAGTAATTGACCTATTCTATATAGCTGGATTTGTAATTATAATTTTTATTTCAATCGTTAATTTTTTCCAAGGAAAAACTAAAATTAAAAGTTTTAAAAGCCATATATTTGGATATTTTATTGCTGCTGTATTTATTGGCTCTAACGTCCTTTTTACTACTTCAGAATTATCTCAAATACTAAGAGTTTGGAGTCTGGTAATTTCAGCAGCATTGTATATTTTTGTATTTTTTTATACATTCCTACGTTTAGATTGAAATAGCAGGTTTCTTTTATTGAATAGCAAGTAGAATTCTAAACCTTAAAGATTCTATTATATTAGAACATAAATTATTAAAAAGCTGAAGTTTGTTTATTACTTTAATAAAAAAAAACAATTTTTAAAAAAAATTTGTGTTGAATATGAAAAGTATTAATACCAAATCTTTAATGATTCTTACTATATTTATTACATCGATGACAGCAATGCCTATTATGGCAAATGCAGAAGAAGATAGTAG
>JAHQWI010000111.1 GCA_029856085.1 Promethearchaeia archaeon
TTTAATTAAAAAAGATATATACGAGAGTGATATATTTAAAGATTTAGTGGAAATCAACCCAAAGAAATCCGACATAATGTTTTTATGTTTTTCAAAAATTAACATAAAACATTAAATATAAGATTTTAGGTAATTGGCACCAGTTCAAAACCCTTAGATAGTTGTGAGATTTTTTTTTTTTTACAAAGACTTTTATATAAGGACTATATGTAACACGTAACATAATTGATCTAATTAAATACAAACAAGATCAAAAATTAAAAAATGTAAATGGATATAGATTTATCATGGCAGATATCGAAGTACAATTGAAGGAACATCTGAAGAGTGGAGCAGATTGGGAAAAGATGGATACACCTATCGAAGGAGTGAATGTCGTTAAAGTCCCTGCTACAAAGACAAGACCTGCACTTTTATTTTTAGAGATAAATCCCATAAAAGAGGATGGAAAACCTTTAAAGAGAAAAGGCTTGTTTGTAGGTAGCAAAGAAATGCTCATTAAATTCAGTGAAGCTTTAAATGATGATAAGACATTTCAATTGATTGGAGAATTAGAAAAAGTCAATCCAGAAGTTTCGAATATTAAAACAAAAAAATTAGAAATGTAGATATAATTTAGCTTTTTATTTTTCTTCTTTTTATATTTTTATATTAATTTGATACTCTCTCTCATTTTAATTTGTTTCTTTCTAATTCTTTTAAGAAATGATAATAAAATTGCAAATTCAATGAAGAGAAATGTTAGAGACTTATACTGATTTCATGATATTCAACGTGAAGGATAATGGGGAAGAATTCAGATTAAATATAACTGAAGAAGCATTCCGCCAGAATAATGGGAATGAAGTATTACACCCTTTACAAGTAGCCATAATTATAAAAGAAGAATTTAGGAGAATCTATATATGGAAAGGGATCTCATCTTCAGTGAGAAAAAAATTTATAGCATCACGAGTTGCCTCAGGATTACAAAGAGAGTTAATGAATTCATCATCATTTCATCGGTGTAAAATTGTTTCAGTTGATCAAGGAGATGAGCCTAAAGAATTTCTTAACGCTTTTGGATTTCAAAAGATTCCCATTACAATAGATTCTGAAGCTTATGAAGTCTCCACTGCGACAAGGAAAGAAATTATATCACCGAACTTAGATCAAAAAGTTGAAAAAGAGCAAGCTAAAGATAAACTCAATCAAAACGCTGATAAGGTTGCTGTAAATATTCCTTCTTATGAAAAATTAAAAAAAGTTGAAAAATCTAAAAAGATTTTAGAGAAAGTTCTAAAAACGGATATTCCCAATAACTTCAAACGTAAGAATATACTTATAGGAAATAATATGCTGTATGGTATGATTATAAAAAAAGCAGAAATCTTTAATGAGTATGTCGAGGAAAAAGAATGGGAATTAATTTCATCTCTCCCAAAACAAACTATTGAACTTGAGGGTCATAAGCTCCGAATTCATTTTAATACTGAATTAGGTGAAGTCGAAGCAATCGAGATTTTAGAAATTATCCACCAATCGGAAAAATCCGAAGTAAAAAATAATGAATTTGATTTTAAACAATGGACAGTAAAACAATTAAAGCAGTTCTGCCGTGAAAATAATATTAAAATCCTATCTTCTTATCGAAAAGCAGATATCGTTCGGTTGGTTATGGAATTTAATGCAACTCATTAATGGAGAAATTTATCAGAAGATGTAATTTATTAAAAAATAAATTCTATCTTAATGCCACTTAAAAAAATATTGACAAATTATAAATGGTAAATAATAATCTGTCTTTCGAAATCGTTTAATTTTTAATTTAGTATTTTATTATTATAATAAAAAAATGTATAAAATTCTAAATTTATAGACTTTTATACAAACAGAATTAATAATAGTGTGATTATATGTCTCATCAAGAAGATGGAGTTCATTGTATTGTTTGTGGAAAAGACCAAGACCAATTTTCTATCGCCCATGATGAATGGATGCGAAGAGCTTTTCTGTTTGTGGAACAAGGACAACTGAAAATGTGCGCAGGATGTGGTGCAAAATATTTAGTTTGTGAGAGTTGTGGAGGTTTATATTGTCGGATCCATCCGGCTTTAGAGAGTTGGGAACTTCCAGATAAATGTCCTAAATGTGGATGGGTAAATAAAGATGTCACGGCCTGGGATGGTACATCTGCTCGTCACTTTTAACAATTCCATCCGCAAATGTGAATTTTATAATAATTTTTTTAAAATGCTATTGTTTTAATTAAAAGGTGTATTAATTAACATCTCATTTGTTATTTTATTAATTTTAAGGCAAGAAAATTTAAATTTTAAAATAGCAATAATTATTTTAATAAGAAAATATATGTCATTCACGATGAATTAGCATGAGTTCAAACATAAGAGTAGAAATAGCCAATCCAGAGCAAATTGAAGATTTACAAGAATTAACTAAACAATTAGTAGATGGATTGGGGCAAGGTTTCGATCCAAAACGTTTTGATTGGGGAATACGACGTCGTCTTTTTGATCCCCTTCAACGCCATGGAATTCTCATCGCCATTGATGAAGACGATAATTCCGTGGTTGGAATGATTATAGCAGAACTTCGTATTGACCCATTAGGGTCATACGAGGGATATATTAAGCAATTTTTTTTAAAGGAAGAATACCGAAGTAGGGGTACAGGATATCTTTTATTAGAAAAAGCATTAGAACACCTAAAAAGAATTAAGGTAGAAAAGGTTAAAGTTAATATCAAAGAAAAGGCATTAGAAGCTTCAAAATTATATGAAAAAATGAAATTTAAAAAAGTATATGAGGTCTTGGAACTAGATTTAACAGATGAGAGCTAAAAGAATCATTAAAATAGAAAAATGAGCTTAGAAATCCCCTGGGTTGAGAAATACCGTCCAGAGACATTTGAACAAATCGTGAGCCAAAGTATTGCAATTAACAACCTCAGAGATTTTATCAAAACCCCCGATATGCCTCATATGATTTTTACAGGACCCGCGGGGACTGGGAAAACTAGCACTGCTTTAATAATTGTAAAAAATTTCCTCAAGAAAGAGGAACTAAGCACTAATCTCTTAGAAGTAAATGCTTCTGATACTGTTAGAATAGATTTTGTAAGAAACGTTTTAAAAAATTTTGTAAACCAGAATATCATTAAAGATGGTTCCTTAAAGTTTGTAATTTTAGATGAGGCTGATAATATCCCTGGTCAAGTTCAACAAGCACTCAGAAGAATTATTGAAAAAGCATCAATTAATATTAAATTCATTTTGCTATGCAATTATATAAATCGAATTATAGATCCAATCATATCTCGATGTGCTGTATTTAGATTCGTAAATTTGCCTAAGGAAAAGATTGTTGAAAGATTAAAATATATTACTGAAAATGAAAAACTGCAAATACCAAAGGATAAGTCAGAGAAATTTTATGAACATTTATTTTTCATTTCAGGGGGAGATTTAAGAAAAGCAATTAATACTCTTCAAATGGCTGTTGCCCTTGAGCTATTGAATAATTTAGATTTAAGTGAAATTCTAAAAATTTCTGGATTTATGGACAAGAGCACTTTGGATGAATTAATAGTAGCTCTTAAGAGTAAAGATTTTAAGAAATCAATAGAAATAATTGACTCAATTAAAACACTTGATAGTCGAAATTTTATTAGACAAATAGTTGATGCTTTATCACATGTAAATATAGAACCTAAGAAGATTCCTGCGTTAAGATCCTTTATTGCAGATATAGATTATCGAATAAGTCAAGGAGCAAATGAAAATATTCAAGTTTCAGCACTTTTAGCTGAAATTATAGAAAAAATTAAAGAATGAGAATTTGGAATTTTGACTGAAGAAATCCCTATATGGAGAATTAAATATTACCCAAAGAATTTAGACCAAACTTGTGGTCGAACAGAGATTAAAAAAGCTTTAAAGAATATTATAGCGCAGAAAAATTTCCCACATTTGCTGTTCATAGGGGCTGAAGGTATTGGAAAAACTACTCTTGCAACCTTATTTTCAAAAGAGTTTCTGGGTACAGAATTTGGAGCAAATTTTAAATTAGTTTATGCGAGTGTTCCATTAAGTGAAGAAGAAAGAAAACAAGCAAGAACAGAAGCATATATATCAACGAGTAAAATAGGGAGTACTGCAGGAAGACGAATTACAACACCAGCTTTTATCCAAGTTAAAGTTAAACCATTTGCTCAATTGAAAGTATTAGGAGCCGCACCCTTTAAAATTTTAGTTATAAAAAATTTTGAAGCTTTAGGGAGTAACCAACAAGGTTTTAGAAGATTAATGGAGATTTATGGTTCGAATTGTCGAATGATCTTAATTACTACAAAAATTTCAAGCGTTATTGATCCGATCATAAGTAGATGTCAAATATTTTTAATTCCTCGTGTTAAGTTTGAACACTTTGGAAATTTAATGAACACTATTGCCGATAATGAATCATTGGAGTTTTCTGATGAAAGTATTGAAATATTGTATAAAATATCTGAAGGTAGAATATTTCAAGCGATAGATATCTTGCAACTAAGTAGTGTTACAGGAAATAAAATTGATAAAACTGTTTTATATGAAAATGCTCAAAGATTTCAAAATGACCGAATAAGGAGTCTTCTATTAATATCATTGAAGGGTGATTTTCCAAAATCAAGAGAGTTAGCCCGTAAAATTCTCTCTGATTATAAATATACAACTCATGAACTATTCAAGTTCTTACTTAATGAGATTAATAAATTACCTCTAAGTAAATATGTTAGAAGTGAAATGATCAATCTAATAGCCGATGCTGATTTTAGGGCACTTAATGGAAGAGATAGTGATATTCAAATATCTGCTTTATTATCTAAATTCTGTTTATTTAGTCAATATTTGTAGGTGAATAAAATGCCTAAAACTGTTGAAATGCCATATGTTGAAAAGTATCGCCCGAAAAGCCTAAAAGAAATGGCTTTATCTACTG
>JAHQWI010000112.1 GCA_029856085.1 Promethearchaeia archaeon
TTGGAAAATAATTGATTTACCCTATATTACACTGAATAACCTTTTATATAAAATTTCATATGAACTATTTTTAATTCCCCCAGATAAAGCAAGTATATTTGTTAAAGATTGCCTTAAGAGCAATCTATTAACCAAAGATGATAATGGAAAGCTTAGTTTATCTACTTCTCTAAATGAGAAATTAAAAACCTGGCAAAAAAAAAGAAAAAATGAGATTTTAGAAAAAATAAATACCTCTAAAAAGACCGCCCAAATGACAAGCATTATTGAAAAAGATGAAACAACAAGTTTTAGTCTTTTATTAAAATCTTTTGTAGAGAAGGGCACAATAAATAGAGCAGCAAATATATCGAGTACTGATTTTGATATAAAAGAACTAGATACCACGAAAGGTGTTATGAAATCGACAGTTTCAGGTTCTAAGGAAGAGCCCTATTATATTGAAATTGATATAAATAAAAAATTATTAAAACACAATTGTCATGATTTTGAAACAAGAAGGAGTAAAAACAAACAATTTTGCAAGCATTTAGCTAGATTCTTTCTGCTTTTAAAAGAGGAAAAGGAGGACTCTGCTGAGTTTTTCCTTAAAGATTTAGCAGAGAACATTGATAAATGGGAATTTAGTTCTTAAATTAACTTCTTAAAGATATTATTTTTCAATTTAACTTTATCTGTTTGTAATAATATCGGTTTATGATTTAAGATCCCTTGAATTTTATCGATTTCATAAAGGACTTTTTCAACAATATCTATTCCAATATCAATTTTTATTATTTTAGTTCTACCATAATGTCCCATAGATTTAACCTCAGCAGAAATTATACCAGATAGAGCCAATTCATTTATATAATCACTAATCCTCCGTTTAGTTAATTGACGGATTCCAGGAATCAAACCTCTTATTTCAGAATGAACGTCATATATATCTCCAGAAATTATAATATGATCAGGACTAAATTTTGAGATCAAATATATTGAAGTTAAAACTAGTTGAGCTTGGAGTGGCATACCTTTTATGTATTCCATAATATAATCTTTTTCTATATCTTCTTGAGCTTTCTCAACATATTTTGACGTTACGATTTTGCTTTGAGCTCTTTCAGCTAATTCTCCAGCCTTTCTTAGTAGTTGTAATGCTTTTCTCGCATCTCCATGTTCCTTTGCAGCTAGTGCGGCACATAAAGGAATAATATCTTCCTTTAAAACATATTCATAAAAAGCAATTTTTGCTCTCTCATTTAAAATATCTCTAAGCTCACTTGCATCATAAGAAGGAAAAACTATATGTTCTTCTCCTAAACTCGACAAAATTCTGGGATCTAAACTATTTCTAAACTTTAATTTATTAGAGATACCTATTAAGCTAGACTTGCAATGATCCAAATTCTCATTCAATCTAGTTAAATCATATAATATTTCGTTTCCACCTTTTTTATCCACTAAAATATCTATCTCATCCAACACCAAAAAGCATATTGACCCCCCTACTCTGGAGTCGAGTAAACCTAGTAATTTCTTAAAAATTATATCCTTTGGAAGTCCTGTTGGTGGAATTTTCTCATCTCGTGAGATTGTGTTATATATATGAGCTAAAATACGATATGGTGTAGAAACAACATTACAATTAATATAAATCCACCAGGGTTTAATTTCTGAGTTTTGTTGTGCTAACTTTTGGCTCACATATCTTATAGTAGCAGTTTTACCTGTTCCAGTTTGACCATAACATAAGAAACTTGGAGGTGCATCCCCTAGTAAAGCACATGCAGTTTTTTCAGCAATATCTTTTATTTGAACATCTCGATGAGGTAATATCTCAGGGATATAGGATGGTTCTAATGCATTACGATTATTGAAAATTTTTGGTCCTTTAAGATAGTTTTTGTAAAATTTGTCAATGTTAAATTGATAATTATTTTCATGATTGTTCAACAATTATGGCACCAAGAGATTCATTTTAATAAGAGAATTTTTTTCCACTCGAAATACTTTATTATGTAATATTTCTATTGCATTTATAAAGTTAATTATTAATCTTTAATTTAATAGAAAAATGTTAAAGCTTTAATATCTGATTTTGAATAATCTTTTCAATAAATTATATAATTATTGTCAGTATTTTAAAAGAATATTATTTATGAAGCAATATTTATTAAGATCTAGTTAATAAAAATAGGTTTAATAAAAATTTAATTTAATCAAGAATTTGTTAAATTATTCAATTTTTATATAAATTTTTGGTAAATAGAGTAATAGAACAATTTGAAAGCAACCGAAACTTTAGAAGAAAGAGAAAATAGGAATAAAAGGATCGCATTTATACTAGCCCTGTTTTTCGTCTGCTTACTCTTAGTAAATTTCTTAGTTATGTCAGTATTTTTTTCATGGGCAGATTGGGTTAGTTTATTAATTTTTTCACTATTATTGATTGTTCCCGCTTATCTTTCAAACGCATCAATGGTTTTCACAGGTGGAGGACGCCCAATTGATGGGGGTAAACTTTTTCGAGATGGAAGAAGGATATTGGGTGACCATAAAACCGTAAATGGGTTAAAAGGACCTTTATATGTTGGTATTCCTATTTCATTTATGTTATTTCTACTTTTTATAATTCTTTGGCAACCAATAAAAGATATGGTAATTCAAGGTTTAAATGAAGGGCAATATATGCTCTACAATGATATTGAAGTATTTAAATATTATTTTATTGGTGGTCAATTTCCAATGAATTTTTTAGTATTATTAATAAGAATTATACTTGCCTCTTATGGCGCGGTAATAGGTGATTTAGCAGGCTCTTTTTTAAAAAGACGATTCGATATTAAGAGCGGAGCACCATTTTGGATTGTAGATCAATTAGATTTCGCCTTAATAGCAATATTATTTGTAGCAATCCCTAGTTTTATTTCTCCAACAGTATTTTTATTCCCTGATCTTTATATTTTCATTTTTCTAATAATTATAACACCGGCTGTAAGTATTATTGCTAATACTGTTGCCTATTTAGTGGGGTTAAAGTCTGTCCCTTACTGAAACTTTTAATCTAAAGCTTTACATTTAATTTCTAATGGTGTTATTTTGTTTTCAAGAATTATATATCTTTTGCATAATTCATTTAAACATTTAATATACTCTCCTCGTCGCCCAATTGCGATACCCCGATCTTTGTAACTCAAAAAATATAATGAAATTTCTCTTTCTCCTGATGTATCATTTTCTATCTTGATATCATGAATGTATAAATCTGGAAAAAAACTAAATAACAAATTAATAAATACATTCTCAGCTCTTATAATCAAAACCTTTTTGGGCGCGATCTCTCTTCTAATAGAGCCTAGATAAATTTTAGAAGTAAAATATTTATCTTTTCTTACAAAGAAAAAAATAAATTTGTTTATTACTACAATAAATTCTGGAGTTATTCCATTTGTTTTATTATAGAAATAGTTATTTAATTTAAGCTCAAAATTACTATATTTTCTTACAAATGATAACATTTGGTAGAAATATAAATCATCAATTATAGTATAAAAACCCATGTAAAAATTTCTCAAGGGAAAAATAAAAAGTACTAAGAAATTCACTAATTTAGTAAAAAAATTTAATAATTAATAAGAATCAATTTGTTTAAGATTCATTTTATACTATTATAGAAAGATGAAAGGAGCCGGCTTTGAATTTAAGGACCATACTGCTGATGTAAGCGTCAAAAGTTGGGGTAGAAACTTAGAAGAAGCTTTTTCTCAAACGGCATTAAGTTTAATGGCTACAATTACTCCTAATTTGAAAAAAATTTCAACAAATGTCGAAAAAGAGATTGAGATAGAATCAGAAGATAAATATGCATTATGTTTTGACTTCTTATCAGAGTTCCTTTATATATTTGACGTAGAAGAATTAGTCTTTAGTTATATCTCGGTAAAATCTATTGAAAAAATTGAAGATAAATTTAAATTAAATGCTGTAGTAAGGGGGGAAAAATTCGATAAAGACAAACATGAAATTGGCACAGAAGTGAAGGGGATCACCTATTCCTTTATGAATATTGAAGAAAAAAAAAATAAAGTTGAAATTGATATAGTGTTTGATGTATAATCAATTATGTTTTTACCCTTTTACAACCCCTACTGGAACAAGCCTTACAATTTTTTCGACAATTCCTAGATCCTGACTTACCTGAACGACTTGATCAATATCTTTGTAAGCTCCAGGACTTTCTTCAGCTAAGACCTTCATAGAAGCACTTTTTACTAATATACCTTTCTTTCCTAGATCTTCTTTTACCTTAGTACCCCAAAATCTTTTTATAGCTTTCGATCTAGACATTACACGACCAGATCCATGAGCAGTAGATCCAAAAGATAATTCCATAGCTTTTGGTTTACCCACACATAAATATGAAGCAGTTCCCATAGTTCCAGGAATTAAGGCTGGTTGACCAATATCTTTATAATCTTGAGGCAATGCAGGATGGTTTGGCGGAAATGCTCTTGTTGCACCTTTACGATGGACATTCAATTTCATTTTTTTACCATTTACTTCGTGTTCTTCTATTTTTAGAATATTGTGACAAACTCCATAAATCATATGCATATCTAATGCATCAATATCTTTATTAAATGCCTTATGAAAGGATTCCCTTAACCAATGGGTTATCAACTGACGATTAGTGAATCCAAAATTGGCTGCACATGCCATCTGTTGTAAATAATTTTGAGCTTCAGGTGTATCTGCAGGCACACATGCTAGTTCTCTATCTGGTACTTTAATTTTATATTGTTTCATTGCCTGTTCGATAGTTCGTAAACTATCTGTACAAACTTGATGACCTAATGCTCTACTTCCTGTATGAACCATTAGAGTTATTTGATTTTTTTCAAATATTCCTAATTTTTCTGCAATTGTCTTATTATAAATCTGATCTACTTTTTGGATTTCAAGAAAATGATTTCCACTTCCTAAAGAGCCAAGTTGTTTAATCGCTCTTTGCTTTGCTTTCTGAGATACTAAATCTGCATTACCATTCTTTAAACATCCGTTTTCTTCTAAATGTTCTATGTCTTCTTCAATTGCATATCCCTTTTCTAAAGCCCAGTTCACTCCATTATTCAAAACGTTATCTAAGTCAGAATAATTTATATTTAATTTACCTTTTGAACCTAAACCAGAAGGGATCTTATTAAAAATATTGGTTAATAAATTTGGAAGCAACTTTTTAATGTCGTTGAGAAATAAATTTGTTCTTAATAATCGCACACCGCAATTAATATCATAACCAACACCTCCAGGAGAAATCATCCCTGTCTCGGCATCAGTTCCGGCAACTCCACCTATACAAAATCCATATCCTTGATGGGCATCAGATAACGCAATAGCATGTTTCTGTATTCCTGGTAAACAAGCTACATTAGCTATTTGATCTAATGTGCGATCCTGTTTTATTTTTTCTAATATATAGCTGTTTGCATAAATTCTAACAGGAACTCTCATCTGGAACTTCTCTATATTCCCTTGAATCCTTGCCATCAAAGTTTTAGGAGGGATCTCGTAAATATTCTCCCCAACTTTATTAACATTCATCTTACCATTATAAGTCAATCAGTTTTCAAAAATATTTTCATTTAATATTATAACTTTATAAAATTTGATATTTATTTATTAAATTTAGTTACAACTAATCTACTTCAGACATAAAAAATGAAGTATTAAAATTAAATAGAATATAATTCCTTAAAAGAAGTTAATTAATTATTTAATTTCTACAAATGAGAGAAGTTCTAACTTGTCTAAGTTATTCACAATCTTCTGAATCTCAGGCACTGGACGACCAGATTCCTCCGCTATATCAGAAAGTGTGTGAAAACCATCCGCTAAATGCGCAATGTCAAATTCTTCCTCATCCAACACCCCCTGTGCGATTACTTGTTTCGGTAACCGCTTAGCTGTCCACTCTGGCTTCACATCCTTCACCTCACGCAAATCCTCCTCTGATAAAATTAACCCCTTCTTAGCAATCTGCTTCTGAGACTTCAGAAAATCCTTCTTGAATATTTTCAATATCGGTATCTTAAGCTGGATTTCGGCAACCTTACCAGTCTTCAGTATCTCATCTATTATACTCTCAAAATCCCGAAAGATTCGAACATCTCCAGACCATCCCTCAAGCTGGTCTCCAAATTTAGCTACAAATCTGTCTATTATATCCGTTAAAGCCTTATGAGTGATTTTAGCATCATCGTTCTTGTCAGCTGCAGCTGTACATAACACTCCCTCTTTAAAAACAAGCAGAAGATAGAATATTTGCATGTCAATAACCTTCAACTCACCAGATCCCTTCGAAAACTCGACACTAAAGTCTTTAAGTGCGGTAAGAAAACCGCTCACTAAATCTTGATTAAATTCTATACTTCCATACTTCCTATGGATTAAACAGATTCCTGTGTATTGATGAATCAAGTAAAAATTATGTAACAAATATAAAACCTCGACAATATTTTACAACTTTATTCTTAATGTATATTTAATAAGATTATGATAATTTAAATCTCTTCATGAATACTAAAAAAATCAATTTTATTTAATGATATCATAAAGAGATTGAATTTTAAAAGAGTTTATAATTTCCTGTTTTGAATGATCTTTACATGTTTCAAGACCACTTGCGATTTCAATATCAATATCCCAAGTTTCATTAGGTTCCATAGAAAAGAAGTTATCAGAAGCTATAAAATCGACTAAACCTGAATCAATGTTGACATATAAAGCAATACTCTTAGCTTTCAATTTCAATTTAAATTGAACTTTATTATTCTTTTTTCTCTCTATATCTTCAAAAGAACTTGATATTTCTGGATCTCTTAAATTAAAGAATTTTGGTGCATCAAATAAACGAAATCCTCGATATATTATTTCTTTCTTCCCATTATTAGAATATAATTTATAGAAGATAATATTGTTTTGCATGTTAAATTGTTCTTTGTTAATATTGCTAACATCTTCTAACCCTAATTTTAAAGAACTACAAGGAGAGACTTTAGAATTATAAATTCCTTTCATGAGTGTATTCCCCTCTGAATTAAGAATTTTCCAATCTAACTCAATATCGCAAGATCTTATTAAATCATTTGTCACCCAGAATTCAATTTGGTCTGGATCTTCTTTGACACTAGCAAATAATGATTGATAAAATCGCTTTGCAAAATAATGAAGCGCTTTCCATCTACCATAATAATCCAATGAAGACCAACTTGCAACTGGCCAGCAATCATTCAATTGCCAATAAAGAGATCCCATACAATGATAGTCACTACGATTTTGTCTCCAATATTCAACACCATATTCTATAGCTTCTGCTTGAGTAATTTGTGACAAAATTACTTGATGCTCGAAATCTCGTGGTATGGAAAAACGCTTATCCATATAATCCATAATTTTCTGATTGCCAGCGGCATTTTTCTGATGATTTTCCATTATCTGGGAATTGAAATCATATTGATTAGGGGGACAAAATTTTTCAATAGTTTTCAAAGAAGGAAAAGATTCAAAGCCAAATTCTGACATGAAACGAGAATTGAAATCTCTATAAGCAGAGAATGGCAAATTTCCATGCCAAACAGCCCAGTAGTGTGAATCACCCGCATTGGGATTATTTGAACTCCTTGCTGCTAGATTTTCAATAATGAAACCACTTGATGGTGAACTAGGCCAATATGGTCGAGTTGGATCAAATTTCTTAATTAATTGAGGTATCAACTCTTCAAATATTCTCAAATAGAAATCTTTTAAAAACTTAAGCCTCTTTGTATTATCTTCTACAACCCCGGAACTAATTAATAACCTCTTCCATAAGCCTTCAATTTCATTATTGCCACACCATAATGCAAGGCTAGTATGGTTTCGTAATTTCTTAATATTTTGTGTAACCTCTTTCTCCACGTTTTTAATAAAATCATCACTATAAGGATAAAGCGCACATGCGAATGGGAAATCCTGCCAGACTAACAATCCCAATTCATCACACAAATTATAAAAAGACTCATCCTCATAAATCCCTCCACCCCATACACGAATCATGTTCATGTTAGCTTTTTTAGCATAATTTAAATTCATTGAATAAAGTCCTAGCTTCTTACCCCTTGGAATAAAGCTATCTACAGGAATCCAATTTGCACCCTTCGCAAAGACAGGAATTCCGTTTAGAAGAAAATAGAAAGTTTCCCCCCATCTATCCGGTTTTCTAACAAGTTGAATCTCTCGTAACCCTATTTTTTGTTTTACTGTTTCTAACACTCCATCTTTTAAAATTGAAACTTCTAGTTGATAAAGGTTTGGGGTACCGAGCTCGTGTGTCCACCATAGGAAAGGATTTTCAATATCAAAGTTAAATGTTTCCTTTTGCTTACTCAGAGGGATTTCCTTTACAAAAATTTCATCGTTTGGTGCTCTTAACTGAGCTTTGATTATATAATTAATCCCCCGAATATTTTCAATATTTGATGTTAAATCAATTTCTATGAACAGTTTTGCCGATTTTACTTCAATCGTAGAAAATTCAGTAGGATTACTAATATTCAATGGATCTTTATTATATTCGAGATTTGTATAGGGAAAAACTGATTTGATTTTAATATCATCAAATCCTATAACTTCAACAGTTTTCCATATCCCGATATCTGGTAATTTCGGTCCCCAATCCCAGCCAAAAGAATACTGCGCTTTCCTCAAATAAGGAACCCCAGGGATTGCGGCATAACCTGTGTTTAATTTTATTTTGTTTCTTTCTATATATTCACGACTTTTTGCAGTAGGACTCTTAAAATTGATTACTAATTTATTTCCTGATTGTTTTAGTTTAGATTTTACTTCAAAATCATATCTAACAAACATGTTGTTTACGGAACCTATTAATTCACCATTTAAGTTCACCTCTGCTATTGTATCTAATCCATTGAACCGTAATAAAATGTGCTTATGTTCTAAAAATTCTGGATCCAAGTTGAATTCCTTTTCATAAAACCAATTAGATTCATAAATCCATTTCATCTCATGCTCATTTTCACCATAAAAAGGATCCTCGATAATGTTATTTTCAAGTAGAGCTTCAAAAACAGTTCCAGGTACTTGAGCATCTATTTCAACTGATTTTTCAGAATTTTTTAATTCCCATAATCCATCCAATGATATTTTTTCGACTTTTTGCGATATACTCACCAACTCCAAAAAGGTAGAATGTAATTATAGAAGAACCTTTATTAAAAAATGAAATAAATCTTAAATAAATTGATATCAAGTAATGCATTAATCAGAACTATAAATATAATAAAGGTATAAAATGAACTATTATCTTTTCTTAGTAACTGTTCCAAATATTGATGAGGGGCAAAAAATTGCTAGGAATTTAGTAGAAAGCAAACTTGTAGCTTGTGTAAACATTATTAAAAACATCTCTTCAATATATAGATGGAAAGGAGAAATTGAGGAGGATAGTGAACATTTATTATTGATCAAAACTACCGAAGAGAAGAGTGACTTATTAATTCAAAGAATTACTAAAATCCATTCGTACAAGAATGCTGAATGCATTGGTCTAAAGATTGAAAAAGGATCTAAAAAATATTTAAATTGGATTAAAGACGTTGTTGATTGAATAAAAAATTATTTACTTTGAATCATGGTAAGCAATGCTTTTCAAGTAGATTGGGTTTTTGTTGATACAGTTATAATCATTTCATTATTCTTACTTCTATTAGGTGTAAAAATTTTCAAATCAACTCATCGATGGCGCTTAAGCTTTTCTAACCAGGCTTTAGAATATTATTCTTTTCCAAAACCATATGATCTTGGTAGGAGTCATTACATCAAAACAAAACACTGTAGTTTGACGAGAAATTCTTCTTTACATAAACAGTTTGATGAATGTCCGTTAATCTTAATTTTAAGAACAAGTTTTAAAAAACATCTAACGAAAATCATAACAGAGGGTTTAAGCAGCTATGGTTTCAATGTTATTAATTTGAAACTTAATATTAAACTTGATTCAAGTTCAAATACGTTAAATAAAACTATTAATGATGAGATAAAATCCTTAATTTCATTAATACTAGATTATTTTAAACATGAAGGGCTTTTAACAAATTCAAAATATATTCTATTAAATTTATCAAAACCTTTCGTTCCAAATACAGAAATTTTATCAGATCCAAAAAAGATTGGATTCATATTAATTAATCCAAGGATGAATAAATACAATATTGGAAGTTTAAAAGAAACTTTTCATATCTTACCACAATATACTCAATTATTTTATATTTTTAGTAAAAAGAGCTTCTTTATTTTAAAAAATAATGATTTAAAACATTTTACTAAGGAATTTGATGAAACTATCACAAATAAAGCAAAATTAATAACACTAGAGAAATCCACTAAAAGTTTTAAATATTATGAAACGATTCTCTTAGGCATTATTATTGATATACTAGAAAATAAATTAATGAAATCTAAAAATTACACTTAATTCATGAAGGATAAAAAAATTTTAAGAGATCACCATAATATTATAACCTACTCGGAAGATAAATGGGCTTTATTAAAAAGTAAAAGAGTAAATGCTATAAAATTATTAGAATTGTTTGTTAATGAAGGCTTTAAGCCCATTGTACATGGAAGCATTGCCCGTGGTGATGTTCATGAGTCTAGCGACATCGATATTGTATTTATTAAAAAAGTTCCCTCATTCCAGATTGAATACGTTTTAAATAAAAATGGTTATGAAAAATATTTTAGAGAAATTATTATGGCAACACCACTAGATTCAATCAAATTGTATATTCATTTAAGTGAATTGGAGAGCATCACCATTCCCCTTTCTAAATTTGATAAAAGAATTTTTGAATTCTATAATTTTGGAGGAAAATTAACCTTAAATAAGTTAAAATCAGAGAATAGAGTAGCGGGGATAGATAAAAGACTTGTATTAATTAAACCTAACGTACACGGCCATGAGGAAATTTCAGTTATTGGGAACGAAGCTCTTGCTGCCAAAGAAGTAGGAGTAAGTATTGATACTGTGAATGAACGCAAAAGAGTATTATTAAGACGAGAGAAATATGGGAGAACTGGAGTATTTTTAAAAAGAAATCTCGAATTTAATGAATCTACCGAGGAAGTGTTAAAAAACCTTGCTAAAAGAAAGGCGATAGTGAGAAAAAAACTACTTAAATCATGAGAAAAGCTAAAGTTATCAAATCGAAAGAAAATAATTTATATATAAAGGGAAGAGGAATTCCTAAAGGATGTAAACTTTGTCTAAAGGGACAAAAAACAGTATTATTTTTAAATGGAATATGTCAAAAACCCGATCATTGCTCTTGGTATTGCCCGATTTCAACAGAAAGAAGAGATAAAAATTTAACTTTCGCAAATGAGATCGAAATTACTTCAAAAGAAGGTTTGTTAGAAGAAGTAAATAAGATAGATGCAAAAGGAATGAGTATTACTGGGGGTGAACCACTTTCTGAATTGAATTTAGAGGAAACTCTTGATTATATTAAATATATAAAAATTCAAAAGGGCAATAAATTTCATGTTCATCTATATACGAATGGCATTAACTTCAATAATTCAATTGCTAGTAAACTCGATCTAGCAGGATTGGATGAGATTAGATTCCATCCTCCCAAAGAAAATTGGTCAAATATTGAATTTGCTTTGAATAAGGGATTGGTAGTTGGAGCAGAAGTTCCTATAATACCTAATAAAGAAAAGATAAAAGAGCTTCACAATTTTATCATTTATCTCAATAGTATAGGGGTAGACTTTATAAATCTAAATGAATTTGAATATTGTTTTCCTAATAGTGAATCATTAAAAAGCCGAGGATATCAATTGAAAAAAGGTTCCATTGCATCTGTAGTCAATAGTCGTGAAGTTGCAATTGATCTAATGAAAGATTTGTGTAATAAAGTTTCCATCAAAATGCATTTTTGTCTTATACGTTCAAAGGATTATTATCAGTTAAAAAATAGGTACTTACGAAGGGCTAAAAATATAAAATTACCATTTGAGGTAATTACTGAAGAAGGGCTTTTAATGTTCGCACAAATCGAGGGAAATAAAGATGATCTAGAAAAATTTAGCAATATTTTATTAACAGAAATGAAATTAAATAAAAATTTTATATTATTTAATGGTAATGACATAAAATTACCTTTATCTCTCTCACTAGATAACCAAATTATATCATTATTTGAAAGATTTCAACTTAAAGGATATATTGTGGAAATGATACCCTTTAGACCACAAAAATATCAACAAATAACAGAAAAAACCCCTATAAAATTATTTAAAGAAGAATTTGGCTTAAATGAAAGTTAAAAATATTAATTCAAGAGATTTAAAACAAATTATGATCCTTGAAAAAGAAGTATTCAAGGAAAATGCTTTTTCCAAGCAATTAATGGAAGAATTAATGCATCACAATACTCTCTTTTTAAAGTTAGTTAATGATAAAAATAAAAATGAACTTATGGGTTTTATAATACTCATAAAAGATAGAATAGACAGAGTTAATATTATCAATTTTCTCATAAACACTAGATTTCAAAATAAAGGTTATGGTGCTCTTCTCTTAAAAAATACTTTACAAAAGATAACGCAATTAAAAGAGATCAAGAAAGTGGTATTAAACGTTCAAGTAAGTAATTCACAAGCAATTAAATTATATGAGAAATTTAATTTTAGAAAAAATCCAGAAAAAATTGAGAATTATTATCAATCTGGAGAAAGTGCGTATTTAATGGAATTAGATATAGACTCTCTATAAACCAAAGCTTATATATAATTTCTTTTATAATTTGTGTAAATAATAATTATTTCATATCAATTTTAAATTAAAGGGGTTGATAAAAAGTGGCACCCATTGGCAAAGAACTTCAAGATGAAATTAAGAAAGGTGTTTCGCTCGAAAAAGTTGATGAAGAAGAACTACGAAAACGGGAAGACGAAAAGAAGAAACGCATGGAAGAGCTTGAAAAAGTAAAAGCAGCTTTAGGGCAAAAAGAATAGAGTCTACTAGTTTAACTAGGATATTTTTTATCTTTTTTTATTTATTTTATTTTAATTCAATATTTCTCAATCTCAAATTAAATTAAGCTTATCTTAAACTATTGATTAATTTTAAATAGCAACAATTTGGAGTTAGTTTTAGGATTTGAAAATTCTTGAAATCGATCAGAAACATAAAGAGATCACAGTTAAACCTGAGAACCTTAACGATTTATGGACGCTCTATAATATCATAAGTGAGGGTGATGAGATATCTGCCCGCACACAGAGAAGAGTTGTGTTGAAAGAAGGATCCAAAGGAGAGAGAAAAGTAATGAAGTTGAAATTGAAGGTTGAATCAATTGCTTTTCATGAATTTTCAAATCGATTAAGGGTTAAAGGAAAAATTCTTGAGGGTCCTGATGATTTTGTCAGCTACGGATCTTATCACACATTTAACATAGAAAAATTACAAAAAATTACTATAGTCAAGGAAAAGTGGGCTAATTACGAATTAAGACGATTAAAAGAAAGTTCAAAATTTGAAAATAACTTCATTATACTGCTTGTAGCAATTGAAACAGGTTTAGCAACCATTGCTATAATTACCAACTTCAGCCATAAAAGGATTGCTACGATCAAAACTCACATTCCAGGAAAACGATATCAACAAACATATCGTAACAAGGCATTATTAGAATTTTATGAGGGCATTGGGAAGGTCGTAAAGGAAAATCTTTTATCACATGATGTGAATCTAATAATCTTTTGTGGTCCAGGAAATACTAAAGACTATTTTATAGAGTATTTGCAGAAAAACCTTAATTCTGGTAATTTAACAAGAATCGAGACTTGTCATGCAAGTTCAGGAACAGAAAGTGCAATAGTTGAAACGTTAAAATCTAAGAAACTAGCAAGATTAAAAAAAGAAGTTAAGATCTTACAAGAAACGGAACTCATTGAAAATGTACTTTCTCAATTCGCCCTTGACGCTGATCTTATTGTTATAGGTTTAAATGAGGTTTCTAGTGCTTCTGAGAGGGGGGCAATTAAACAACTTTTAATTGCTGATGTAATGATTCGAGGAGCCTCGAAAGATCATAAGTTAAAAATTGAAGAAATCATAACTAACGTGGAGAACGCAGGTGGAGAAATAAATATTATGAGCACTGAGAATGTTGCTGGAGATCAATTGGTAAATCTAGGATCATTAGTTGGAATTTTACGATATAAATTTTAGTAAATTAATATGACAGCTGAAATAATCTATGTGAATAAAAAATCGGGAATTCCCCTATATGGAATAGATTATATAGGAATAATCGATCGAAGTACAAATGTCATAGAACTTAAACCTTTGACATTATGCAACCTAAAATGTAAATACTGTTTTGTAAGAGCCGGTGATTATAATAATAATTTTATAGTCGATCATAGTTACTTAATCGAGAAAGTAGATGTAATAATAGAAAATAAAGGAAGGAATAATATTGAAATCCATTTAGCACCATACGGAGAAATTTTACTTTATCCAAAACTTATAGAATTAATTAAAAATCTTTGGAAAATAGACGGAATTGAAACAATTTCTATGCAATCTAACGGAATACTCCTCAATCAAGAAATAATTAAACAACTCGAAATCGCGGGGTTAACACGTATCAATATTAGTTTAAATTCTTTAAATGAAGAAAAAGCAAGCTACTTGTGTGATTCATATTTCAATATAGATGCTCTGTTAAAAAACATAAAAACACTATTAAACACTAAAATCAATGTATTGATTGCTCCTGTGTGGTTTCCAGGAGAGAATGATGATGATATAGAAGAAATAATTAAATTTATAATCGATCTAAGAGACCAAGGTTATTCTGAAAAGAAAATTCAAATTGGAATCCAAAAATACTTAATTTATAAAACGGGAAGAAAACTAAAAAAAATTAGACCAAAAAGCTGGGATTTCTTCTATAAACAATTATCCAGATTAGAAAAAAGATACAAGATTAAACTAAAACTTGGTCCAAGAGATTTTAATATTCATAAACGGAAAAATGTTGCATCCTTAGACGTTAAAAAGAATGAATTCATAAAACTAACTATTATCTCTAAAGGTCGTTGGAAAAATGAATTTATTGGAAAAATTGATGATAATTTTGGAGTAAAAGTACTTGTAAACGAACCATCAATCAATTCAGAGAATTTTATTGGTAAGAAGATTACCGCTAGAATTATAAAGGCAAACTATAAAAATAACATTTTAACCGCAGTTTTTCCAATATAAACTTAAATATTAATAATTGCATTTTATTCAAAATAACTAAATCATATAACCCATTAAATTTATGTTTAAATTTTTCCTGCAATTTAAATACAGCAGTATAGACAAATTACCATGTTTTTTCATAAAATAGTTTATACTAAATGTCAATATTGTAGATTTTGTGTAGATACCAGTGGAAATAGCATTCTTTGTCCTATTTGTGGAGGAGATTTAAGTTCTCCTAATGGTATTATAAAAAAAAATAAAGCTTAATGCACCCAAGTAATCTCTACAAGAATCTGAAGTATGAAAAAAAGCGAGGATTATAACAATTGAAAGAATATGATAATATAGATTATAATGATGAAGAAAAAGTTTTAGAAACTGAATTGGAATTGGATGAAAATGTTTTTGAACCTTTTGATGAAGAAGGATTAAATAATGTTCATTTTGAAAATTTTGAACCTAAAGATGAGTTAGAATACGAAGGCGCAAAAATCACAGTTGATTTCATACCTAGTGATGAAAATTCGATATTCCCTTTTTCAAAAAAGGGAGCAGATAGAATTCCAAAGCTAGATAATGAAAATCACACTCGCAATATTAAATTTAAAATTTATTCTGAAAAAGATGTCAGATATTGGATACAACAATATAAACATTATAAAAATTTTAAGAAGGTCCAAAATCATATACGAGATGAAGGTAAAAAAGTACCGGCAATTTCAACGCTCAAAAATAGAATTAAGGAATTAATAGGGTCAGAGGAATACAAAGTACTTATTAAAAGATACACATTCGATGATGCAAACAAGATTGTATCTCAAGCTGGTATAAGTAAAACTGGAGTACCTGGAAAAATTTTATCAAATCCAAAAGAATTTAAAGGCATTAAATCGAAATTATTATACCAGTGTGGAAAATGCAATTATTCATGGAAAACTAGTTTAGATGCGATTATACATAACCAAAGTTGGTGTCCAAAATGTGCAGCAAAAAGTCGAGCAGATAATCAAAGAGGTTCAGTAGAAGAACATCAAAATATTATAAAACTAAAAGGAGGTAAATTAATAGGAGTTATATATGAAGATCCTAAAGAAAAACTTTTCAATCAAATGACAAGATTCAAAATTGAATGTGAAGCAGGTCATAAGTTTGGTATTAAAGCTAGCAATCTAAAACAAGGAAAATGGTGTAGGGAATGTAGTTACAAAGTTATTGGTGAAAAAAATAGAGGTTCTTTCCAAGATATTCAAAGCCTTATTGAAAAGAGAGGCGGTCAGTGTCTTTCTAAACCAGAAAATTACAAAAATCAACATCAAAAATTAAAAATTCAATGCAATAAAGACCACATATTTGAAAGAAGACCAACTAACTTAAAAAGAGGTGATTGGTGCCCTATTTGTTCTCAAGGAAAATTTGAGAAATTATGTCAAGGCTTTTTCGAAGAATTGTTTCAAGACAAATTTCCAAAAGAACGCCCTAATTGGCTAATTAACTCTCGGGGAAATCAAATGGAATTAGACGGATATAATAAAAGTCTAGGTTTAGCATTTGAAGCTCAAGGAGAACAACATTATCGCGCGGTAACGCACTTTAACCAGACCTTAAAGGACCTAGAACAAAGAATTGAAGATGATTTAACGAAATTAGAACTTTGTAAACAAAATGGTGTTAATTTAATTCAAATTCCCTACTATGTGCATCCTGATAAGATACAACATTACATAACTGCTAAATATGAGCGATTGACAAATAAAAAAATGCCAGAAATCCCAAAAATAGACTATAATAAATTTTATGATACTCAAGATGATCAAAAAAAGATGGATAATTATTTATAACTTGAATCTCCATTAATTTTTTATCAGAAGGATTTATATTAAACTATAGAATTAAAAAAAATTACAATACATAGGAGATTTAGAAATTTATGAGCCCTATAATTACACATCAAGACGAGCTTGAACTCGCAAAATCTGAGAAAGAGTTAGTTTCACAATTTAAAAAATTGTCTAGAGCGCAAAGTACTCTGATCAGCTCCCAAAAAAAGTATGCGGAAAATATCTCAAAAGCAAATATTACAAGAGAAATGCTTAATCGGACATTTAGGGATGTTTTAAAACAAATGCAAACTCTCGCTCGAGAACATAGATCTAACATTAAGGATGAAGAAGTGAAGTTATTTCAAGAAATAATAAAGGAAAATGATGCCTATATTAAAGGTAACAATACATATTTGAATGCAATTAAAGATTTAGCAGTCCAAAAAGAATATTTAGTTGCAAAAAAAGATGAATTTGTAGAAGCTTTATCTGATGTCGCAAATAAAAGATCTGTAGTAATTAAAAAAGCTTTAGACGTTGAAAAAGTAAAAAACAAGTTAATTGATGGTGATAAATTAAATGTTCTTGACCAAGAATTGAATGATGTTCAAAGAGATTTCGATAGAGCTCGTGATATTCTACTTAAAAAAATCCATCAATTTAAAGAGGTAAGAAATGAGATAAATAACTTATGGCTTAAGTTAAAAGACACTGTAGCAGAATTAAGTTAATAAAAATATATTATTCTTTTTTTATATTATTATCATCAAATTTTTCATTCCTATGCTTAGACTTAAATTTATTAAATAAAAATCTATATAATTAATAGAAAGATTATATTTGAAATTATAAAAATTGTAGAAAAATGTGTGCAGAAGAATTTGCTTCGTTTTTAGATAGTACAAGAAAAGCACCGATGGAAGAAAAATTAAATGCGTTCGGTGATATTGTTGAAAAGATAATGCAAATTGTGTTAAAAATACCCGATTTAGTAGACCAAAGCCTACAAGGTATCAATTCAAATGTTTCTAATTTGCAAAATCAATTAAATGCAGTAAATAGTGAAATATCCGCGCTCAAAACTCGTTCTGGAGGAGCTCCAGCAGTTTCTTCACCTGGGGCAGCATCTGCACCCGGAGGTCCACCTGGAGGTCCGCCAAGAAGTGTTCCACCTCCACCTGGCGCACCACCTGGAGGTCCACCCGGAGGTCCACCTGGTGGTCCTGGCCCTGCTAGACCTGCAAGTCCAGTATCTCTCAGAGGTGCCATCATGGGAGAACTCAAGGAATTATTTTCTAAGAGGAGACAGGCATCTGGCTAAAGGTTTAACCCAGATATTAAGATTCAAGAACCAAGTTCGTTATTATTTGTAGTTTACTCATATTAATCCTTGTTTATTCCTTCCCAATGAACTAGATTTATTTAGAAAAGATATATTATTTAATGAGTTCTATTACTAATTTTCAATTGAGAAAAGAAGTATCGTAATTATGATAAAATGAGTATATAAGACTTTTTTTTCTATATTATCGTCTTGTAAATTCAATAATGTATTTTCAAAACTCTAAAAATCCGGGATCATCAAATATATCGTCTATTTTTCTTTCTTTTTTTATTTTTGTATCGCTTTCCGCGAACAATGATTCTTCATCCGTTCTTACTCCTCTCTCTAATTCATCCGTTTCAAGTTTCAAAAGCGCATCTTTTTCAAGGTTTTTATAGTGCTCACTTCTCATTTTCCAATCATTCACTTCATCCAAATTAATATCTTCTTCTTCTAATAATATTGCAGCTTTGGTTTTGCAAAGATCTGATAAAATTGAGTAAGAAAACGCAAGTTCTCCCCATTCATTCTCATTTTTTAATTTCTGATTTCGCTTCTCTAACCTTTGGATCTCTTGATCAGCATAAAAAACATCTATAAAATCTCCAAAGGCATCAACTGGTTCTGAAATAGAATTAACTAATACCTCTTTTGTTAAACCACAATTTCCGCACTTTACGGTTGCAAAAGCACCTTTTTTCTTAATGTTAGTAACTTTAACACTCTTTTCACCGCAATCAGGGCATGTAAATATTTTAGGTACTCTTTTAACCCTTTTCGGTGCAGCTTGTTTTCTTTTACGACGTCCCATATTAATTAATAATCTCCAAAATTTGATATTATTTATAAAAATGAATTCAAAATTTCTAATTAATTAAATAGAAACAAGAACTAAAAATTTTTGCTTTCATAATAAATTGTTATAATGAATTTAGAAAAATTTTTTAGGAATGAATTATTAGTTAAATTACTCTTTTTCACTGAAACATTTTCGCAATTTAAAAAATTAAGAGTGGATTTTAGGTATGGAACATAAAAGATTAACGATGGAAGATGATGCAAACTTAATAGATAACATCATGGACGATGTTGATATGAGATATATACTTTTATTCCTTTATGTAATTAGAAATGATTTATTTAAGAATTTAGGTGATAAGAATCTCATAGAATCTTATGAAAGAATTCTAATCATAGATGATATTTATAAAAGTAATATCGTTAATTTTTGGGATGAAGAATTTATTGAAATTTATATTGATTTAGGATTAATTAAAAATATTCGCAGTAATAGAGAGTTTGAACAAAAAGATGATGATTTCATAATAAAATTAGGAGAAGAAACGATAACAATTGAACAAGATACTATTTCTGTTCCAGATGATACATTATTTTTAATAATTAATAAGAAATTTAAGTTTTTAACAAGAAGAAATTTTAATTTGGCTCTCACAAGATTAAAGGGAGTAAGATGTGAAAAAAGCAGTGTCATACATTCATTAATTTATGAAATTGATGAACATGATTATACATTAGCAGATGATTTATATTATATTTTAGATCAATACGGTAATATCTATCAAGCAATCAAAATAGAAATAACCATAGAAGGTTTTTATCAAAGATTTAAGGAAATTGAGGAAAAAGTTCATGAGTTCATAAAAATTTTTGACCCAATTTTAAATACAAAACCTGTTTTAAAAAAAATCAATCAAGCAATGGAGGAAAATAAGGATATTATAAAGTATCTAAAAGATGAGAACGTTGTGCTGCCTGATAAATTTAATTTTGATAATATTAATAAACAAGATACTTTATTTAAAGAATGGAACTCCAAATTAGTCTTTTTATTAAAAATTAGATATCAGATGGCTCAAATTGAAAAGAAAATCGTTGATTTAAAAAATAATTATTCGGGTAAGGAAAAAAAATTCAAATACCTTGAATTTATTGAACAGGTTACTTATAATGAAGATAACACATTAGACTTTATACAGGAAACATTAGTAAACCTAAGAAAAGAGTTAATGAATATTAATGAAAAAGCTTTAAAGGTAACTAAGAAAGAAATAAAATTATTAAATTTAGATTATGAAAGATTAATAATAACTAGCAGTGAAGATTAATTTTGAAGTGTCCTGCATGTAATATAGAAATGGAGTCATTAGTTGCTGGAATTTTTCAATGTCCTCAATGTAAAAAAATAGTTAAAGAAAAGGATAAAGAAATTGCACAAGATAAATCTAGAGTAGAAAAAGGTGAATTTCAAGAGGGGGAGTATTTTCATAAAAATGCAAGTTTAAATAAACAATATGAAATTTGTGAGAAAGGAATTACTTTAAGTAAAACAGAAAATCGATTATTTGCGGCTTTAATTTGTCATAGTGCCTATTTAAAAGAGGAAAAGTATGTTAGATTGTCATGGTGGAAAAATTTACAACATGCAGGCATGCTTAAAATTTATGATAAAGAAGTACTTAATAATATCATTATTTCTTTAGAAAAATTTGATGAATCTTTTGATGATATTTGGGGTTGGAGTGGAAGTTATGAAAAGCAAGAGCCTAAATCGGAAGAAGAACTAGATAAAGAAAAAAATTTGGAAATCATCAAATATAGAATTATCGAAAACAGAACGTGTCCAAAATGTGCAAATAAAATGGATAAAAAGAAGTCCCATTATGAGTGTCAACATTGTGGGGAAATAGTAATATTAGAAGGATATAATCAACCAATTTTTAATGTGGCATCAGCAGACCTCGATTTACGCTTTCATGGAAATTTTCCAATAAACTTTTACTTGCCGGTAAGTGGGATAACAGTAAAATGGTTGATGGGTGAATGGAAAGCGTTAGCAGTTATCTATTCGAAAGACAATCCAAACAGAAAATGGTTCAGATTCTATTGGTGGGTACGAGATCTTAGTAATATATTAAAATATGGACAAAGGGAAATGGGGGAAGGCACTCAAATGGGTTGGAAAACTCAAAGAGGAGTATCATCCCCAAATATCTATGATAAGAAGTTATTAATACCTTTAATTAGCGCTTTAAAAAAAATATCAACAGAATTAAACTGGAATATAAGTAAATAAATTTTTTTTAAAAACAGAGGAATATATATGGCAGAAGTCCAAGATACAACGTGGAAAATGTTATTGAACGATTTTGAAAATGGACTTGAAAAAGCAATAGAAGAGTTGCAGAAAAGAGATGTTGAAAATATTCCAGGAGCTAAAGAAGCACTTATTCAAAGATTAAACAATATGAAACTTCACTTTCCTAAAAATAATGGTGATATCTTCATAAAATCGATAAATGAAAAAATTCAAAATGCATTTTTTCCAAATACTACAAGTTTTTCTGAAGCATTCGAAAAAATATTGAAATCAAGGACTCATGAACAAGATTTCATTATAAATGAATTATTGAATGGATTTGTAACATCAAAAGCAAAAGCAATTGCCTTAGGAACTCAAGGACCAATAATAGATAGAATGGTGGAAGCATTTAGTAAGAGAAACGATTTTCATATTGTTGATCACCAATTTTTTGCTATGTTTGGAGATCCTAATAAACCTCGACATTATGTAAAAAAGCAACTTGAAGAATTAGTGAATATGTTTGGACTCGTTTCAAAAGAACTTTTAATTGAAAAGGATATAAGAAGGAGTGAGGAAAAAGTATATACATTTTATACTTTTCCAAGTGATATTATAAAAATACTTGAAGAAAAATATCTAATTATTGATGCCGATTTGGGATATGCTTATGTTTCGGAAGATTTTGATAGAAATGTGTTTATCTGCATGTTTCTTGCTAATCTTGCCATTCATAGGGATGATATCGACAAAATCGGGGGTTCTTTTACTATTAATGGTGTTTCTGCAATTTTTGCACTAATACTGTTGCTAAGTTTTATGCCAAAATTATCAGTAGATGAAACAAATCCTATTTTAAACGATCCCACCTTTAAAGCAGATAATATGAGTGTTATTCCAAAATCATGGATGATAAGACAAGTTTTGGAACCTCTGTTTGAACCTCTCATTAAAATTGTAGCATATAGAGTAGGCGGAGGATTGTGGTTCTCAAAAATTGTTGATTCTGAAATTAATAAAAAAATCCATAATCAAATAAAATTCCTCCTTAAAGATGTTAATAAATGGATCTTAGGGAATTTATGTAGAGTAGAAATACCAATTTTTGTTGAAATATCCAACATTTTTACTGAAATTTTAGTTGGATATGATGAAGAATAAGAGAAAGAAGAGTTGTATTATTTAAGAATGAGTTATAAAAAAAAATCAACAAGAACTATAAAACATGGAAGAAAAAGAGAAAAATGGACTGATATTCTTCCTAGATATTTAACATTTATAACTCATATGCGCCCTATTTTAAGAGAAACCAGAAGAATAATTATTAATTTAGATCCTGATTTATTACTAGATACAGAAATCTTAGATAAAATCCGTCAGGAGGAAGAGAAAAGAAATATACGTAAGGTTAGAGCACTCTCAGAATTTTCTGCGATGTATAGATCAAATATATATGAAATTATTAAAGATTTTATAATAAAATATCGAGATGAAATTCCAATAATAGATATTAAAGACTATATTATAGATTTTCTCCATGAATCTGTAGATGCTTTAAACGTTTTACGACATATCACTAATCCTGATGAACTCAATCTAGAAAATACTTATCTTTATCAATTAGTAAAATTTATTGAAGAAAGAATAATGTCAAGAGGTTCAAATCTAAAAATTATATACGAGAAATTATTAGAAAATTCACCAAATCTTTATGAATGCCAACGCCATATATTGCAATCCCATACATATTATAGAGAAAAATTAGAAAGTCCAGATAATTTTGAAATTCCAGTCATATCTCCAAAAGTATATCAAATTATCAATAATATAACATCTCTTTATAATCTAGACCCTAATTTTGGGGAATTTCCAGAAAAAGAGAATTATGAAATTCCAATGATTTTAAAAAACGATGTATTTTTGCCATACATTGATTCAATTGCGAATGCTGAGGAAGAGGCAATAGAAAAAATGGCTGAACGCATAGGTTTGCGGTTAATTGATGGCATATTTCTAGCACCACAAGAAGATTTTGTTGAGATTCTATTAGATAATAATTACCTACGTGAAAATAAGCAAACCGATGGAACTATAAGGTTATTGCCTCAATTTAGCAATGAAACCCTAATAACTTATTATTTAGCATTTGCATCTCAAAGAAGAGGATTTCTATCAAAAGAATTAGTAAATTGGATTTCAATGAATTTTGCTTTTTTGATTTATATGGGTATTTTAAAATGGAAATTATCTGACGAGAATATTTTTTATGCAATTTTTAAAGACTTACAAACAAATGAGAAGATTCTTCCTTATTTAATGAAACTTATATGTTTTCCTAATTATCTAGGTGTAGATAAGATGAAAATTCGAGATTCTATTCAATATCGGAAAGAAATTTTTAATTTTATAGGTTCTCAAATTGATAATCTTAAAGAATTTATTAATGAAATTGCTGTATTCTGTAAAAAGTTTGAAAGTAGAAAAAAAAAATAAAATTTTAAGCGAGTTGAGAGAAAATTAGTAAAAAAAATGATGAAAATGAAGTAAATATTACTTATACAGATGATATAATTAAAGAACGCCTTGGTAAATATGGTGCTGTTTATCTTTCAGTAGATATAAAAGAATCTGTAGAAGATATTTTGGGTAATGAAGTAAAAAAAGAATTACTAGATGATTTTTTCAAAGCCTTAATAAAATATGAGGAGTTTAAAGAACAATTAAAAGAAACAAAACTCACCCCCAATTTAACGGTACTTCTATATGGCCCTCCTGGTACAGGTAAAACTTCCTTAACAAGAGGATTTGCAAAAAAATATGATATACCTATATGTATTGTAGAATCTGATAGGCTTGTATCACCATTGTTGGGGGATACAATAAAAAACATTAGAGGTGTTGTTGAACTGGCAGCAGATATTTCAAAAGAGAGAGGAGCATTTATCCTATTTTTTGATGAACTTGATGCTATAGGTTCAGAAAGGTCAAACATTCATGAGGTTGGAGAAATTAAAAGAGCTGTTATTTCTTTTCTACAAGTTATTGACAGAATTAATTATGAAGGTGTCCCATTAGCAATCTTTGGTGCGACTAATCATCAACATCAGCTTGATTCTGCGATTTGGCGCCGTTTCACATTCCATTTTGAATTTGATTTCCCTAATTATCACCTACGCAAAAAAATTATTGAATCTTTCATCAATAAGATTAAAAATGCAAAAATAGGTGTTGATAACTCAATATTTTCGAATTTAAATAATGAATACAAAGAAATTCAGGCGATTGCTAAAGAATTACAGAATAAATTAGGACGTAAAATTTCTGAGTTTGATGATAATGTTTTATGGGATGAAATTATTAAAAAAAGTAAGATAGATGGGCTTTTAAAGTTAACATATGGATACTCTGGTTCTGATATTGAAAGAGGAACTAGAGTTGCATTATTTAAAGCCATTAGTACAGAACTGCTTACTTATGATATGTTTTTTAATTCATTACGACTAGTTGGCGGGACAGCTATCCACGTTGAAAGACAAGATGTTTTAAGTAGTACTAAAATCATTGCTAACAGAACTAAAATTAGCGAGGAAGGAAGAAAAAGCTTACCCAGTCCCCCAGAAATTTAATAAAAAGAAAATCTAAATAAAATTCTTTTAATCAAATATGATAAGAAGCCAATTGTTCAATCTTGAAAAAATTAAGGACTTTACATCCTCAATAGATGTGCTTCAAGCAAAAATATATCAATTAAATGAAGATTCTGTAAATATTAAAGCTTTCAAGCAGTCAGTAATTCACAATTTTACTAATAAAGATTTCCTTTCTCAAATTGAAGAAATAACAAATTTGATGAGTGAAATGAAAAATATTTTAGAAAATATATCAAAGCATAATATAAACAGTTTCTTAAGTCTTCAAGAGAGTCTGATCAAAAAATATAAAGAAAAAAATCAAGAGAAATTAAAAAAACTAAAATTAAATCAAGGATTATTAAGAGAAATTGGATTATATTTGATTGAAAAAAGAGAAATTAATAAGACTCTACATGAGATATCATATGTCCCTTCAATAGAAGTTGCTCAATGGTTAGAAATCTTAGATTCTTTAAAACAAAACTCACTATTTTTAAGAACTATAAAAAAAATTGAGCAATACTTTGAAAATTTAATTCAAGATAAACTCAAATTAGAATTAAGTAAATTACCTAAAGATGCTGATATATCGTTAATAAAAGACTTTGAAGCTGTTTTTCTCGAAGATCCAAATATCACTTTTACAGAATTTCTTCAAGATTTCGAAAGTAAATTAACCCAAAAAGAACTGGAGACAAAAAAAGAATTTATAGCAAAAGTAAAAAAGAGAGAAGAATTAGAAAAATTGAAAAAGAAACAAGAAGAACAAAAAGAAGCTTACAATGACTACTTAAAATTAACTGATAAAGCATTTGAGAGAAAAATTCGTAAAAAGGCTAGAGAGAAATTGAGCGATATAAGAACCACGGATAAAGAAACGAAAAAAATGGAAATTAGTGATGAAGTTTCGGAAAAAATCGAGAAATTTAAATCTAAATTAAACAAGAGTTTTGAGGAAAAATATTTAATTCAGAAAGATGATGAAAAAGATCCTCTTGATTTAATTAGGGAAAGGAAAATCAAAAAAGAAAAGGAATATAAGAAATATAAGGATCATTTTGAAAAAACCTAAATCATAAATTAAAGGGCTTTAAGATTTCAGCAAAAAATTTTAATATTTTCATTGGTTCTAAAGAAATTTCAATTCAAGATCGATATACGGTAATAAAGGGAAGATTTAAAAAAAATATGGTGAATAGTCTTAAAAATGAAGTCTTCTCTGAAATTCTTGAGAATTTAGATCTAATTCCATTAAAAAAATTCATTAGAATCTATCTGGAACGATTAGATAACTCCAGTAATTTAGAAAGAGGTTTAGCTTTGATAAGCCTTCTTAATGAATTTCATGATCTTATGAAAAAAAACATTGAAATTGTCTCGCAGCACAGTGAAATTCTAGAATCCGTCATATCACTTCTCAGATTTAATTCCCTTCTAAAAGAAAAAGAAAATCTTTTAAAAGAATTAGAAATAACGGAAGAATATAGAAAATCTAGTGATAATGCTGCAATTTCTGATTTGCTAAAAAAGTTAAACAAGTCTATAAATGATAATAAAAAGAAATTAAAATACCTTGAAGAAGACTATTCTCAACGAAAGAATCAAATTGACCAGATTAATAAAACTATCAAAAATTATGAGTTAAAAGTTAAAGATTTAACAAAACAGAAAAAAGAATTTTTCAGTCAAATTAATAAAATAACTCGTGAGATGTCTGGAAGTCCTATTAAGGAAAAAGAAGAATCAAATCTATTTCCCGAAATTGATGATAGTTTAACGAATGCTCAAAAAATAAAAGCATTTCAGAAGAAAGCAAAAGATGTTCAAAGTGAAATTAATGAACTTAATCTGAAAATAAGTGAAACTAAATTAAAGTTCAATGAATTTAACCCACTTTATGAAATATATAAACGGGATTATGAAAAACTTAAAGAAATGATTAGAACGGATGAACAGAGAGTTAAAGACTTACAAGTTGAACTTAAAGATAATATCATGGAAAATAAAAATGGCTCTCATAAAAACTTTAATGGAATTGATTTGAAATTAGTAAGATCGAAACAAGATATCGAGGATGACATTAATAAAACTGACGAGGAATTGAAAATAATTTCAATTCCAAGGGATCTATATGATCTTCAGAATCCAGAAGATTTATCCAGAATAAAAAAGAAACTAAATGATAATTTTAATAACTTGAAAATTCATAAGAGTGAAATTAAAATCGAAAAAAATGAAGGACAAATTAGAGAAACTTTTGAATCTTTTCAAAGATTAGAGATTATCATTGATGAACTTGAATCTTTAATTAATAAATTCTTACAAGAGATTAATTTAAGATCAAATTTTAGCATTCATTTAAGTAATGATAATAAGAGTTTTTTTATAAAAATTGGATTTATTCGAAATAATCGAGAGAAAATTACTTTTAACGAGTTAACTACACCTGAGAAGATATTTTTTATTATCACATATTATATTTCAATGGAAATCCAAGTTAAAAATGACAATATAATCTTTTCAAATTTGTTTATCCCAAGTATTTATAATAAAGCAGGTTCAATTTTCAGGACAATTAGAAAAATCTTACCTCTTTTTGAAAACGAGGAAGATCTTACTAATTTTAATTTAATTTTTATTCTTTCAAATTTAGAAATGAAAAAAGAAATAAAAAATTTAAAAATAATAACGATTCAAGCAAATGGTTGATACTAATAATGGAAATAAAAGAAATTGAAGAAGTTATAAAAAATATTACCAAAATCATTTTAACTAATCCTCAAAAGATGATTAGAGAAGAAGATCTTAAGAATTTAAGCAAAGATTTAAATTTTAAACAAGTTATGAGTGAAGTCTATGTGAATTTAAAAAATATTGGTTTTGAACTAATTAAAACTAAATTTCTTGGACAAACTTTTTATATTTTAACATCCGAGGGTAAAGATGATGATGTTACACCCTCTCAATATGGTACTTTAGCGTTAATAGTAGCTTTAAGCAAAGAAGTTGATGAGAATATAAAAATTGAAGATTTGAAAGAAATATTTACTGAAATATGGGATACTGATATCCAATTTCTAATCGAGAATGATTATCTAAGAAAATTCGAGGAGTTAGGAATAATAAAAGTGGCACCCTTAGGAAAAGCCATCATGAAAAACATCATTGTAGATATACAGCTGAAAAACTTGTTGAATTTGTTTAAAGAATAAAATTAATTAAAAAATAAAAAAAATTAATCTTCTAAATCCATTTTAAATTGTTCATAAATTTTTCTAACTCTATCTGCTGAAGGACCTTCTCCTCGTACTCCTTTCTCATCTACAAGTATTTTCCCACTTAATATTGATATAATATTTTGATCTTCAATATAATCAACATGACCTTTTGTGAATATTGTGGCAATGCGTTCGCTAAGTGCAACCATAGGGAAAGGTTCTTCTTCCAAACTCACGAAGTTGTAAAAGGTATTTCTTATAAACAGCTTTGGGAATAACTTGCTTTTTTCATTTTTCGCATTAACAAGAATAAGGTTTGAATCCTCTGAAATTCCCTTTAATTTTCCCACAAAAAACTTATCCTTATCAATGTATACCTTAACGATTTTATCAATTAAAGTTCCTAACTCAGTATTATATTGCCTTATTGACATGATATATCAGAACTATTTTCCTTAATAATAATATTATATTCTTTTACTTTTATTTCTAATCTATTTCATTATCTCAGTTATTAACTGCGAAAGAAAATGTGAAATAATTAAATTTCTAGGTCTAAAAACACTAAAAGATTTTTGAAAATCACATTAGTCCGTTATTTTTTATTTATATATATCCGTTAGGAAATAGATCTTAAACTATTTAGAGTTTTATAAGAATGAATTGAAATCTATGATAGAAGATAAATCATGCAAATATTGCGGGAGCAAATTTCCATCAGAGCTTCTGAACACCACAAATATCGGTGAATCGGTTCTCTGTGAAAATTGTGGAACAGAAGTTATCAAAGAAAGGGATGAAAATGCTGAAGTTGATAATAAAATTGATGATAATAATCAAACGAACGGTTTTTTCCGACGTATTTATGAAAGCCTTCGAAGTAAAAAGAGTCCAATAGAAAGGGTATTTAAAGACTCTGATTTCCCCGTAAGGTTTAAAGATAATTTCAAAATTGTAGTTTCTCGACTTGTTTATCCCCACATACGATCATTAGAGTGTGAATCGACTCAAGATATAGAAGGATTGGAATTAAACCAAGAGATTCTCGATGATCTCTACGAAAAGATTAACCCAATATTGAACCAGCGAGTTAAAGATAAGTTTTTAATAAATTTGCATAGCATGCGTGTGAAAGAGTTCGATAAGTGGCTAAAATTATTACAAAAAAAAATTAAAGTAAATAATAGGTTTTGCCAAGATTTTGTCATTTATTTGCGTTGGCTGATAAGGGAAGTATTTATCATAATTACTGAGCTTTGGGATGAACCTGAACTCCCTAGATTTGAACAAGTTATACGCGATGATTTAAGATCATTTGAATTAAATCTCAGTAGTTTGCCTATAAGAAATCAGGGGGATAAAACAAAAAATTGTTCCAAATTAATAGATTTATATCAAGTTAATTGTATACAAGATGGAAAAAATAAAGAATTTCACCATGATGGGCATCTTGAATTCCCAAAACCTTTAGATTCTTTTAAAGAGTACGAGTTTAATAAAGAGAGAGAAAGCATCATAGACATTATTAAAGAAATTAATGAATTGATTGAGAAGAATGATATTAGTATTAGGATGTTTAACGCATTAACAGGACGTTATCTATCAAGTTCAAATAGAGTGGAATTGACGGCATTTGAAGCGGCAACTGGAATGCTTTGCAACCTTATAAGAACAACTAGCCTTCCGCGGTATATCAAAGATAAAAAAGATCTTCAAAAAATGATATTGGGGGGTTTCTATTTAAGGAAAGGGGATAAAGGGTTTGCCGAACTTGCTAACCAGACCAATGTGCGATATGGTGGAATAATCTATATTATTAAACCTGTTAAACAATTTAGTGTATTTCCAAACATTCTCACATTAATCTATATTGGAGTCACTTGGAAAACACTATTAGTAAGGTTTACTGAGCATGTAGAAGATGCTGTTGATTCTTACATGAAAGATTCTGATTGGTCTAGTCGTTTGATCGAGCGATTAATTCAAACGGCAATGGAAGATTTTTTTAAGCTCCAATATCCATATATTTCAGGAATTTCACCATTAAAACATTTTATTGATTCTGAAATATCAGGAAAAGAGGAATGGGAAAAAAAGTATATTATAAAAAAGATCGCTGAAACATTATATCACACATATTTTGATATGGAGGTTATTGAAGTACATAGAAATTATGAGACCGCATTACCTCGTGAATCTTGGTATATTAAAAATTTCACTCATTCCATAAAGGGGAAGTTCCTTAAGGGGACTTTATGCCCAAATGGACTTAATATGATCACATCTCCAAGAACTTCTAGGCATAAAACCTTACCATTATATGACATTATTTTTTTAATCGCTTTGGGTTGGACTGGACCAAGGATAAATGACATGATTCAAAAACACTATGGTATAGATATCAATTACAGGATTATTTATAGGATCCTCAATAAATTTTGGGGCAATTGGGATAACGTGCTATATTTATTCTTTAAACCTGTCTTACAAATGTTATTAGAAAATAGAGATTATGATTGGGGGGATATTGCAAAGGCTATTCACCGAAATCCCTCTTATAGGATAAAAAAGAATTTTAGAAAATGGTTTTTTGGTTTAAGCATAACCCAAATAAGGTTAGTTATGGATAGAGACGATTTTCGCTGGGATAATTTACAGGAAATCGCCCAAGAACTAAAAGCATTACTGAGCGATGAGAATTTTATCAAGGGGGTTTCAATAGAAAAATGGAATGAGTGGTTTATATCTGATATAGGTATGGGAACAATTGCTAAGGAATTGGGATATAAAAATGTGAAATCATTTCGTAGTGCTTGGGTGAAACAGGGGAGAGTTTCAATCTTTCAGTTGAAATTTGGGAAGTCATATATTTTAACGGTTAAAAAATATAGGAAAAAGAAAGTAATCGAACTTTTAACGGATGAAGATTTTGTAAAGACTCTTTTGGGTAGCAAACTTTATTGGATTTATGTAAAAGTGTTTAGGTTTATGGAATACCAAGATTATGCAGTAGCTACACCTTCACAGGGATTTCGTAATTGTTATAATTTTTTCGATAAATTGTTTGAGGATGATGGTTTGACAGCCAAGGAACTAGAAAATCTTACTCCTTTTGATTGTATGGATGATCTAAGAATTTATAAGATTATAAATAAAATTTTAGACTCTTAGATGTCTAAGGCGGCAACAAGTCTCGATATATTTTCACCTGTGGTAGCGCTTGTTGTTATTATATCGATGTTAGGATTAATTCTTTTCGCGTCCGCAACCATTTCCTCTAAATTAATATCTACAACATCAAGTAAATCAATTTTATTGATGACCGCAACATCAGAGGATTTAAACAATAGAGGGTGTTTTTTTATCACCCATTCACCTTCTGTTATAGAAACTATAACAACTCTTTTATCAGTGCCTAAGATAAAATCCGATGGACAAATTAGATTTCCTACGTTCTCTATAAAGACAAGATTAATTTGATGCAAATCGTAATTTTTTATCACTTGAGAAATATGATAAGAATTAAGAGCACACTCTCGACCTGTATTAATCTGTATTGTGCTAACCCCGTGTTTTTCAATCCTGTCAGCATCAATTCTTGTGGTTACATCACCATTAACGACAAGAACTCTATATTCCTTTGATATTTGTTTTACAATGCTCTCAATGATTGCTGTTTTTCCAGCACCAATTGCTCCTACAAAATCAACAGATTTTATTTTAAGTTCCTTTAAAATCTTCCTATTTTGCTCAGCTAATTTATCATTATTTGCAATTAAATCTTCATTCAATTCAATTATTCGTGAAGTTTCTTTTTCAGGCATTATAGAATATTAAAAAAAATGATAGTATTAATTGAAATATGAAGATAAAGTCTTTTTCATTGATAATTTTTATCAATTTTAAGTATAAGTTAAAATAAAATTTTAACGACTTAGAAATTTATATTTATATACGAGATAAGAACCTAAAATCCCTCCGAGCTCAGGTAAATAAATTAATAAATAAGCAAGAGAATAGAATGCATATAATAACCCAAATATTAAACGTATTAACACAATCGTTATTAGAAAACTTCTTCCCGACATTCTCATTGGAATAAAGGTCGCGATTGCTCTTCTCTTCACACTCATCATTGGAAAGATTATATATGAAATTATGCCGTATAAACCACCCCATGCTAGTCCAACATATATCTGGGGTGTAGAATCTAACGGGATAAAACCAAGTAATGATAATCTCAACAAAATATAGAATAATGCCGAAAATAACCCACTAATAATATATAATTTTATTAAGAAAGAAGCCCCATGACTAATTTCAATGTTTCTCGCCATAAAATATAAAAAGAACAGCATAAAGAATAAAAAGAATAAATTAATAATTGCACTTAGATTTGAGATGCCAAAACTGCTGGTACTTATAAAAAGACTTGTAAAAAACGTGTGGACTGTGTATTCAGACAACACTTTATCTAAACTTAAATAGATATATTGAGAGATTACATAACTATCAAAGAATAAAGCAGTTATTGAAGTTATAATTATCGTTGCAAATAATATCTTAGTATAATTATAGTTAGTTGTTGCTTTCTGTGATTTTCCATAGATCCTAAGCGTTTTTTTTCTTTGTTTATCTTGTCTCCTTAAATATTTCCGTAATACCTTAGGTCCTCGATCTAAATATTCTTTAGATGTAGGTTTCTTTAAAACAACATCTTGACGACGTTTACTTGGACTTCTTGGAGTGGGCACTACAAGCGGTACATGTTTTAATTCAAATGTACATTCATGATTTTCTGGTAGTCTATGCTTTTTGCAAAAAGTACCACCACAATATTTACATGTGAAAGGAAGATATCCGATCTGTTCACCACAGAATTCGCAAAATGTCAATCTAATTCACCAAGAAAGCAATATAATTTTTCAATCCCATAGTTAGAGAATTGAAAAGTATAATAGTTTTAAATTATCATCCTTCATATTTTTTACTTTTTGTTTATTATAAATAAAAATATAAAAAAGTTCATTGAAGGTTATACTTCTCTTTTTAAGCTAAGTAATGTAAAGATTTGTACTAGTCG
>JAHQWI010000113.1 GCA_029856085.1 Promethearchaeia archaeon
GGAGAATTTGGCTCTTTTAAAGCTGCTAGAGCATATAAATAAACATTATCAACGAAGTTAATAGCGATCGTACCATATTCTTTAAGATTCTTATAGGTAGTCGTGCTATAGAAAGGTGATATCTGAATTTGATCTCCCTCTATCATTCTAATACCCATACAGGACGCATTAGGCTTAATATCTTTATCTTTTGCTGTTATAGAATAAGTTGTAGCAATAATTTCATATAAATTATCTTTCTTCAACCCAAAATCTTGATAATCAAACATTTTCATTTAATACTATTGTTATTTTCTTCATTTTGCCATTTTTGATTTCTCTATGGAAGAGAAAGAAGTTAAAGACTAAATTTGGTCACCTTAGGCCTTGTTTCAATTTCAGGGTAAATTTTGCCAGTAATAGGGGGAGAACTGTTGTATATTTCTTCAATATCTATTAATCCAAATTCAATATCTTCGACTTTTTGAATACTGGTAAAGGTTCCTTTTACAACTTGACTGGCCATATCGAAATTAGCACCAATTACAGCGACTTTTGAATTAACGGGAATCTGTAATAAATCTTCCTTCGAATCTGCTAATGGGAAATAGAGTCTATTATAATCAACAGTATTTATTTGAAGATTTGGTATAATTAAAGGATAACCATCAGAAGAATCAATATATGCAATCGCTCTAACACCTATTGGATCTGAAAATAGCTTATATCCAATAACATTTAATCGTTTCTCCTCTAGTCCGGTTTTTGCTTCTTTTCTAATAGTTCTAATAATTTTTCTTGGTATACTACTAGGTGGTAAATTTCTAATGGGAGTTACAGCAATAACCTTATTATAAAAGACTTTATAGACGTTAATATACGTAAAATAACGAAAAAACTCTGATCGATTAAAATAATCAAGGTCTTCTCCTTTGGTTTTAGTATGAGTAAAATCAGCTTTTACTTGAATAAATTTAAATGGAGGTTGTGAGGTCATATAAAAAATTCCTTGTTTTGGATTTTTTTGTACATTTTCCTTACTAGTACCAGCAAAAAATTGTCCCCATACTATTTGATCCCTACTTATCGCCCGATTTGATGTAATAATAGTAATATGGGGCCATCCCCGTGAATCTATAGTTGAGACTAATTTTACCATTACATCTGGTTGAGTAAAATCAATAAGTTTATCTGAAAATTCAGGAACCCAACCTAATTTATTATTATTTTCCCTCATAATTCATCAATTTATTTAATATTGTTTTTTAATCTACATTATCAACAAGATGGCGATCTTGATTTTTCATTATATTTTCATTGTTTTTTATACTTCTTATCAGTCCAGACCAATGAGGATTTTTAACACCTGTAGATTCGGCAATATTGAGAAAATGTTCCATTTCCTCCTTTTTCATTAATAAAATGTCTTTTAACGACCAATCTATATTTAATCTCTCATACTTTGAGACACAAAGGTTATTAAAAGAAAGAAGATCCCATCTTTCAGGAAAATTATTTAATTTATTTACAATGAACTCTCCTATTCCTTTAATATTTTCCTCAATAGCAGTATAAAGGGGGATAATGGGAGTTCTTATCCACATTTTTTTACCATTTCCTTTTAAATAATTAGAAATCCAAATAGCGTTTTCCAATATTGCTTCATTAGGTACTCCTGTAAATTCCTTATGCTTATCAGAATCTATATGTTTGATATCTAAAAGCACTAAATCTACATAGGGTAAAATTTGTTCATAAACCTTTTTAGAAGCATATCCACATGTATCTACAGCAGTAGATATGCCATTTTCTTTACATTTTTTCAAAAAATCAGCTACAAAATCAGGTTGTTGTGTCGGTTCACCGCCTGAAACAGTTACTCCTCCATTAGATTCAGTGTAATAGATCTTATCTTTTTCAATTTCATAGAAAAGATCTTCTAACTTCCACCATCTACCTAACATATTTAATGCGGTAGAAGGGCATTCCACAACACACTCTCCGCATTCAGTACATTTTTCTCGATCAATATTAAGTCCATTCTTATCAAAGGATAGTGCTTTTTGTTGACATGTTTCTATGCATATCTTGCATCCAATACATTTATGCTTAAACCACTCAAGTTGAGGAATTTTAAGTATAGATTCAGGATTATGACACCATATGCATTTTAATGGACAATGTTTAAAAAACACAGTTGTTCTGATGCCTGGACCATCCTCAGTTGAAAATTTCTGAATTTGAAAAATTAAAGCTTCAGATGCTGCCATTATCTTAATTTTATTTAGTTTTAATAATAATTGTAAAATTAATAAAAAATTTCTACATTCTATGAGATTCTCTTGCGATAATCTCATTTTGTAATTCTCTTCCAATAGCAGTAAAGTATGCGTTATAACCTGTTACTCTAACTAGAAGATTAGTATAATTTTCAGGGTTTTTTTGAGCATCTTTTAACATTTTGACATCGAGCATATTGATTTGTAGAGCAGTGCCTCCGTTTTCTATATAACCTCTTAAATAAGCTTTAAATTTTTCTTTATGCTCTGGATCTCTAATTATAGATGGATTAAATGTAATTGTATGACTTGCTCCATTGGGTAAGTAATTAATATATTCTCCAGATTCAATTTTACCTCCTAATGTCTTACCAACAGAATTAGTAACCGCAGTAGGTCCCTTCATATCAGCTCCATCGGTAGGACAAATAGCATTTGACAGAAATGATCCATTATTTCGTCCATTTGGAGTAGCTATTGTATAACTAGCATCAGCTCCTGCCCAATAGTTCCATGATAACATTCCTGGACGATATTGATGATTAGTTGGTGTTTTATAAATCCAACATTCTTCTGCCCATGTTTCCATTACCATTCTAGCTAGTTCATCAGCATCATCTTCATCGTTTCCATATTTTGGAGCCTTATTCCTTAAGTATGTTTGCATTATCTCATTTCCTTTGAAGTCACTCATAATGGCATCCTTAATCTGCGCTATTGTATATTTCTTATCTTCATAAACTAGCTTTTTAATTGCTAATAATGAATCTACTGTTGTAGCAAAACCCACACCTTCAACAGTAATAAATCTCAATTCCGGACCGCCATTTGTAATATCTAAACCTTGCTCTATACATCCCCGAACCATCGATGATAAGTATGGAGTACGAATAAAATCTCCTCGAAGTTCTTCGCACATATTATTCAAATCTACAGTATATTTAATTATAAATCTCACTTGTTCTTTCCAAGCGTTATAAAAATCCTCCCATGTTTGAAATTTTTCAGCGTCTCCCCTTTCTGGTCCGATTTGCTCCCCAAGTTTAGTAATAATATTATCCCCCGGCATATTTTGTCCATTCCACAATGTTAACTCTATAGATTTAGTTAAATTAGGATTGCAATTTACAGTTCCACTTCTATCATTGCCTTGCATTGTGTTTTCCAAACAACCTACTACTCCATAATTCCAAGCTTCTTCTTTACGTATGCCTTCTTTAATCATTCCAGCAATACTCCTCTCATCAAAATTTAGAATGAATGGAGAACCCTGAGCTCTAGCAATCATATCTACTAAAATATCTAAAAGTTTATCAGGAGAATTTCTATGAATCCTTACATTCGGTTTAGGCTCAAGACTAGGGTACCACGAATCTATAACTTCAAGCATAGTATATGTAAGTTCATTTGTTAAATCTTCTCCATTTGGACCACACCCTGAGAGCGTTATAATTTGACCAAATGCTGATGTTATTCCCTGTTTACCAGCTTTGATCATTGCATCATAAGTTGTATTACAATGAAACCAGAAACTACCTAAAATCTCTTTTGCAAACTCTTTAGTGATCTTTTTTTGCTCAATAACGTCTTTTTTATACAAATCCCATAGGTATTGATCAAGTCTCCCAAAAGAAAGGCCTGCTCCGGGGTAAGATTCTTCAGCCATTACTAACATATGAATGAGCCAAACTGTTTGAACCCCCTGCCAAAAAGTCTCAGCAGGTTCCCATGGCACTCTTTCTAAATTTCTTGACATTTGTTCAAGTTCTTGTATTCTTTCAGGTTTAAATGTATCTTCTTTTAATTTTCGACATTCTTCAGCGTACTTTTTTGCTAATTCCCTTGGAATTTCTGCTGAGATCATCATTGCCCTAAGTTCTTCTCCTTTTGAACCACTTTTTTCCTCTTCGCTAAGGTTATCGTATGTCTTTCTGGCTTTTTCATAAATATATTTAAATCCTTCTTTAACTACTGTTTCATAATCAGGTATAATATGACCTGATGTTGCTCCTAGATTTCCGAAACCAGATTTATGATATTTAAAAACAGCTTCTCGATTTTTTATATTTTTTTTCCAATATTCTTTCGCTTCTTCTTCATTAAAACATTTGCTTAATTGTGTATTAAATCTCCCACCTGCAATTAAATCATTTTCAGAAATAATTTCCTGAGGAATATAGTCAAGCATAACTTTTTCGAAAAATATTGCTCTTCGTTCGGGTAATGATAATTCCCAAAAATCATCTGGTAATTCTATTGGTATAGCCATTGATCTAAAAGATGAAGCAAATACACCTTTATCATTTTTTCCCAAAATTTGGATATAGCTATATACATCAGGAGACACATAAAAATCTCCCTCATGAAAAACAATATCCCAATCTGTTCCTGTTGTAAATGGCATATATTGGTTATTCCAACCTCGTTTTAATCCCTTAAAGTAATAATTTCTAAGCCATTTAGAACGAGGAGAAAGATCATGAGGTTCAGCAATAGGAAATTTAGGCTCTTCTTTTCGATTATCTTGATTTCTATTAATGTTAATCATTTAAAAGATCACAAATTGATATTTCCACTTGAAAATATATTTTAATATTTAATCTAACTAAAATAAAGCAAATTCAATTATAAAATTTTAAATTTATAATTATTAGAAATATTAGAAATTCTAATTTTACTTAAGTCTTGCTTCAGAAAGATGTAAATGATCGGTCTCTACTTCTACAAAAGCTTGGAATATTTCTTTTACTCGTTCATTTTTAGCCTCTGCTGCCGCTTGTCCATAAAACTTAATTGCTCTGTCCTCCCTACTGTGCGATTCCTCTAAATTTTGATTGAATTCAGGAGCACATTTGTCGTACTTGGGGAATTCGATTTTATCCATCTTTAAAATCTTCTTCCAGCAGGCCGCGTGTTCTGCCTCAACCTTAGCAAGGATCTTAAACAGCTTTTGACCATCTAATTCAGGAGTCTTCTTACTCGCACATTTATAAAAAATATTATTAGAAACTTCCACTTCTAAAGCTTTTTCAGCATTCGCTTTATCTTTTTCATTTAATTCAACATCCCAAGCACCTGTATCATCATATTCTGTTGATTCTACGAAATATTTTTCGAAAGCTCCGCAAAATGGACAGCGACTTGGTGCTTCCTCGCCAATATACGCTTCTCCACATATTTTACAAACATAAACTTTTACAAAAATCTCTATCCACCCCTTTTACAAAAAATTTAAATTCGATATTAAGGTATTAAAAATTCCACAGTTTTTATATTTTTAACTTAATTTCTAAAAACAGATGTTGTTAATTGTAAACTAAAAATAATAAACTTACACATATAGAAATATAAAAAAAAAATAGGATATAAGAAGAAATATTAATTTCTTATCACACATTAAAAAACTTGTCTGAATTTGCCTGAAAAAAAACTGACTTGTCTTGGAATAGATCCAGGGTCGAAGAGTTGGGACTTTTATGCTTTAAATGGAAACGAAGTAATCCTAGACACATCTTTACCCACTAAAGAATTGATAAATGATCCTCAAAAAGTAATTACTATCATTGATTCTGTCAAAAATCTTGATATGATGGTTGCTCCAAGTGGGTTTGGACTCCCCTTAAAAGATGTAAATGAAATAACTGAACAAGATATCTTTTTTACATTATTAAAATTTAACCAGAAAGCAAAAAACAAACTTATTGGTCTTGGAGAAGTTTTACGATTGATCAAAGCCCAAAATATACATGGCGTTATTGTTCCTGGAGTCAAACATCTCCCTACTGTTCCTAGATATCGTAAAATTAATAAAATTGATATGGGTACTGCTGATAAAATATGTACAGCAGTAACAGGGATTAAAGATCAAATGGAACGGTTAAATATTCCTCCTGAAAGTACAAATTTTATTATGGTTGAAATCGGTTATGGGTTTACCGCTGTTTTAGCAATTGAAAACGGGCAAATAATTGATGGCATTGGTGGATCCAATATAATGGGTTTTAGAGCTTGTGGATCTCTTGATGGAGAATTAGCTTATCTAATAAAAAATATTCATAAAGATAATATTTATAAAGGTGGGGTTGCCTTCATTGCAGGTTATTCTGATTTAAGTTTAAAAGAAATAACATTATTAGCTGAGAGGGATGAACAAACTAAAACTGCCCTTAAAGCTTATATGTCAAGTGTAAAAAAAGCTGTTTTTGGCATTTCTTCATCTTTTTCACAAAAAAACAAAATAACAGAAGTTTTGTTGGCTGGTAGAGGTTCAAATTTATCATTTTTAAAGGACAAAATGATCCACGGTTTGAGAGACGTTGCACCTGTGAAAATAATGAATTCATATAGTCAAATAGCAAAACGTGCTGCTCAAGGTGCTGCTTTCATTGCAAACGGGATTCTTGGTGGTGATTTTGAGCCATTAATTAATAACTTAAAAATTAAACAAGCTTCTGGCTCAATATTAGATGATATTTATATTCCATTTGAAAAAGAAAAGTGGATACGTGATTTAGATTAAAATTTTAATAATCACTGGGCAAAATAGCTATAACATAATAGAAAAGATAGTTATTTCTGTAAAAGAACATAGAATAAATATAATTAAAGCACCTACATCAATTTCGGCGTTTCTGACAGAGCAAGAAACATCATCAATTTTAGAAAAGACACAAATTTTTAACTATGATTTGGTCTTATTACCTGGTTTTGTCCAATGGGATTCATCGAAATTAGAAGAAATTTTTTTTATTAAAATTAGAAAAGGACCTGAATTTGCTTCTGATTTACCAGTTATCTTAAAAAATCTAAATAAAATTGAGTTGTCAACCAACCTTCCAGCAAATAGATTATTAGAGGTTTCCGGAGAAAGTGATTATCATGATTTTGTAAAAAACCAACTAATAATTGCAAAGGAAGAGCTAGGGTATCATACATTTTATATCAATAAAGAAAAATCCAATCTAATAATAGGTAGGTATTTACCACCACCAATAATAGCTGAAATAGTAAATTGTACAAATAAAGATAATGATAATATCCTTAAAAAAGTAAAGCATTATATAGCTTCAGGGGCAGACATTATAGACATTGGATGTATATCTAATAAACCTAATCCAGAAAGAATTAAGGAAATAATCGACTTAGTTAGGTCTAAATATGATGTTTTAATAAGTATTGATTCTATGGATAGTAAAGAAATCAATGCAGCAATAGATCAAGATATTGATCTTATTCTAAGTCTAGATTTGGGTAATTACAAAGAATTCTTGAATCTCCCTAAGAATATTCCTATCGTTATTCTCCCTACTAATATGAACCAAGCATATTTTCCTAAAGACCCTGATGTACGGGTTAAAAATTTGTTCAAATTGACTGAAATATTACAGAATAACGGATTTCAAAAATTAATTGCTGATCCCTTATTAGAAACGCCTATCAGCCCGGGAATATGTAATTCCTTAGAGACTTATTTTCTTTATAAAAAACAAATTACCCTTGAGAATTATAAAGGGTTTGAACTCCCCTTATTCTTTGGAATTTCAAATGTTGTTGAACTTATGGATATAGATTCGGTGGGAATAAATGGTCTTTTAGCTAGCATTGCAACGGAGCTAGATATTGGTATTCTTTTTACTGTTGAACACAGTACAAAATTAATGGGAGGAGTAAGGGAGTTAAAAGAGAGTTTGAAATTGAATTATATTGCAAAATATAAAGAAACACCGCCGATAAATCAAGGATTATCCGTTTTTAAGGCGAAAGGAAAAACTAGTCAAGAGACACCACATATAAATAAAAAAGGAGCGATCATAGTTAATTCTTTAAATCCTCAATATGATCCAGATGAGAAAGGGTATTTTAAAATTTATGTAAATCATTATTCTAAACAAATCTACATTTTACATTTTTCAAATACGCATGCAATATTAAATACTATGGTAGGAACAAATGCTGAAACGATAAGCAAGAAAATAGTCGAATTAAATATAACTGATCATATTCAGCATGTTAATTATCTTGGAAGAGAGTTAATTAAAGCAGAAATATGTTTGCAAACAGGAAAACCATACATTCAAGATGAAAAATAAAAAAGTTGTTGGCTGTACCTTAATCCATTTATACTATCTCAAAACAAGTTTTTAAATCCATACCCTTTTCCAATAAAGGTTGTAGTTTCGCCATATTTTTTCCCAAATTAGCCATGTGTGCCTTAATTGCATCTCCGTCTTTGTATTTCTCATACCATACTATTGTATTTTCTTGATCTTTTACCGTGTGGGGGATATAAGCTAATAAACCTGGCTCGGATGCTCTTACCTTTGGCACGATTTCTTTCAAAACTTCTTTTGCTTCTTCCATTTTGCCTTCTTTAACATGTATGGTCGCAATAATTGAAATTGTCAAATACTTTATACCTCCAAATTAATGATGAAATTTATAATGATAATTCAAATTTAAATGATTTCTAAAGTAAAATTGTAGCAGAGGTCAATTATAGTTTAAAAAAATTCAAAAGGGAAAAAATATATTTAAGAATGAAATCTTTAAAAAATTGCTAAGTTGAATAATCCTATTGTCATAGTAACTAAATTAAAAGGAAGGAAATTATGATTCCAAAAAAAATGGAAAAGTTACTTAACGAACGATTACCGAAAGCTACTCTTAAAACCCATCTTAAAAAAGATAATGGAAAGTGTTATTTAGAATTTAGTAATGTAGATGAACATCTTTTATCCAGACTTGGAATTATTGTTGATAAATTAGGACCTTACCTCGTTTCATGCATTTGGGATGAAAAATCACCAATAGAAATTGGGGGTTATCTTGTAGTCGACAATCTAAGTATGGGGCAACCGAGTATGGGGGGAATTAGGATGCTACCTAATATAACACCTTCAGATATTCATAATTTAGCTAGAGGTATGACATTAAAAAATGCAGCGGCTAATCTTCCCTACGGTGGAGGGAAGTCTGGGATCGTTGCGGAGAGAGATATCACTATAGAGCATCGGAATGAAATTATTCATGGTTTTGCTAAATTAATACACCGATATATCGACATTTATTTGCCCGGACCAGATGTTGGCACTAATGATGCTGATATGAAGACTATTGCAACAGAAAATGGTATAGATTGCGTTCTATCGAAACCTGCTGACATGGGGGGTAATCGAATTGATGAACTCGGTGCAGCTGCGGGAGGTGTGGTTATTGCATTACAAACATTATTAGAAATCATGCCTAGATTAAGAGTACTCTCTCAATTTGCTAATTTAGAAATTCCAGAATCTAATGATCTTAAAGTCTTAATTCAGGGTTTTGGTGCTGTTGGAGCACATGCTGCACGCATAATGAAAGAAAGAATCCCTGAAGCTAAGGTAATCGGTATAAGCGATTTAGAAGGTTATTTATATAATAAATCTGGTTTGCCGATTAATGAACTTTTCAAATTATGGGAAGAAAAAAGCCTAGTAACTAATAATTATTTTCGAGAAAAAATAATATCAGAAGGCTATAAACACCCTACCAAATTTTCGACAAATCGAAATAACTTACTCCTTGAGAATGCCTTTTGTTTAATCCCTGCAGCTCCTGTTTTTAACTATTTAGGTGTACGTCTTTCTGAATCTCCCTCAATAACGGTTGACCGTATGGGTGACTGGGCGTTAATTGTAGAAGGAGCTAACACATACAGTCCAGATCCAAACAGAAAGGCTGCACGAACTCGAATGGAACAAATTGTATATAGAGAGAAAGGTGTAATGATCGCCAATGATTACTTAGTTAATTCTGGTGGTGTAATCTTTGCTGCTCAAGAACATCTTATTAAATCACCGGATTATTTACAAATACCTGAAGAAATGTTAGGCAATAGTAAGGTTGTAGAAAAATGGTTGAAAGATCATGCAAAAGATTTTTCTGAGCTGTCAAAACGGCGCTTAAAAGCTGGAGAGGAATATAGAGAAGATGTTATTCATCACAATATGATTGAATTAGTTGATTTACTAGCAGCGAATCCAGATATGCTCCCTTCAACAGCAGCCGAACGTATTAGTCTTCAACGTTTAACCGCTAAGGAAAGTGAACGTACGGCAAAAGATATTATGATTTCAATACCAACTATTGATGTAAATAGCAGGATCCAAGAAGCTGCTGCCTTAATGATTGGAAAAAATAGTGGAATAATCGCTGTACTTTCTCACGATAAGCTTGTAGGAGTAGTAACAGATTGGGATGTAACTTCTGCCGTAGCTACTAATAGTTGTGATGTCGTACTTGAAAAAGTAATGACTAAGGATGTCATTACGGCATCTCCAGAGTTTTCTATCCTAGATATTGTTCGAGAACTAGAGCAATATCAAATTTCTGCGATGCCTGTAGTGGAACAAGGAAAAGTGTTAGGTATGGTTAATTCAGATCTAATAACACAACGCTATTTCTTAGAATATTTACAAACTCTCTAATAATTAATAATATTTCAATATTTTATATAAAGTATCTCTCTGAGCTGGTTTCTTGCCAGCTGCTTTAATTATTTTAATAATTTCTTCTGGAGCCAAATACTGACCAAATTCCGCTCCAGCACTTCTTGATATATTTTCCTCCATTAAGGTTCCTGAAAAATCGTTTACACCATAATTTAAAGAGACTTGAGCAAGTCGAGGTCCAAGTTTTACCCAAGAGCATTGTAAATTATCAATGTAATTATTTAGAAATATTCGAGACAAACAAAATAATTTTAAATCTGCCATCCCATAACTTGGTTTTAAGGGATGATCTTCTAATCTAGATAAAATAGGATTTTCTTTTACAAATGGTAAAGGTACGAACTCTGTAAATCCATTAGTCTCCTTCTGAATACCTTTCAAAACTTCTAAATGTTTAATCCTATCCTCCAGAGATTCAATATGTCCATACATTATAGTTGAAGTTGTTGGGATTTCCAGGTTATGTGCCATAGTGATAATATCAATCCATTGCTGCGTGGAAATTTTATTAGGGCATACAATTTTCCTAATTTCATCAACTAAAATCTCAGATGCCGTTCCTGGAATTGAATCTAATCCTGCTTTTTTTAGCTCTTTTAAGGTATTTTCTATTGAACTTCCATATAATTTCGACATGAAGTAGATTTCTTGTGGAGAAAATGCATGGGTATGCATATTTCTATCAACATTTTTAACCACTTTGAGAATATCTAAATAAAAATCAAAATTTAATTCAGGATTTATTCCACCTTGAATACACACTTCTGAGCAATTTGAATTTTTCGCTTCAAATACTCTATCTCTAATTTCATCTAAAGATAGTAAAAACGCATCTTTGTGATTAGCTGGTAAACTAAATGAGCAAAATTTACAACCCTGAAAACATATATTTGTAAAATTTATATTTCGATTAATCACAAAAGTTATGATATCTTCTTTCTTTTCAAAACAAATTTTATTTGCTACATACTGTAATGCAAAAAATTCTTTTCCACTAACTTTTAATAATTTTAACGCTTCATTAGAGGAAATTTCTTCATTTTTCAACGCTTTTTCTAAAATTTCCTTTATATCCGTTTTTATTTGACTGAACATCTGAGAAGCTAACATTAATAATTTATATTATCTATAGTTTTTTTAATACTTTTTGGGCAAAAGCCTTTTTTATTTATAAACTTATCATAGATTGGGAGCCTCTCTTTAAGTATATAACCTTTAGATCCACAGATATTTTTTAATTCATCAATCTGAGGCCACTTATGTTCTGGATTTATATAATCTAAAGTAACTGGAGATATCCCGCCAAAATCATTTATTCCCATTTCAATTAGTTCTTTTTCATATCCAGATATTAGATTAGGTGGAACTTGGATGGAAATTTCATTTTCAAAAATAATTTTCGCAATCCCTACAATTCTTAAAATATCTTCAATTTTAATTGCTATTTTTGGTTTATACAAAATACCTGGTTTTTCTACAAAGTTTTGGATTATTACCTCTTGTATATGGCCATAGGATTCGTAAATGCTTTTAATTAATAACAAATCTCTTATTCTATCATCGAAAGATTCTCCAATCCCTAATAATAATCCTGTGGTAAAGGGTATTTTTAATTTTCCTGCATTATTTATATGCTCAATCCGTTTAGAAGGGATTTTTCCTGGTGATTGTTCATGTACCTCACCTTTCTTGAATAATTTCATACTAGTACTCTCAAGCATCAAACCCATACTAGCGTTATAATCTTTTAATAGTCTCAATTCATCAAAAGTAAGTATTCCTAAATTAGTGTGAGGTAATAGATTAAAATCTAATAAATATGCAGTTATATCCTTTACAAATTCAATAAAATCACTACAATCTCTTTTTTTTAGTTCATCCTTCACTTCCTTAAAACTATCAGGTTTTTCTCCAGACATTATTAAAGCTTCTTTACAATTGAAGCTAATACCTCTCTGGATTATAGTTTGCATTTGCTCGTTTCCAAGTAATATGATATTTCGTTCTCCATCTATTTTAGGAATTTTATGGTTATAGAAACAATAACTACAGAAATTTTGACAATAATTTGATAATGAGAGTGTAAAATTTTTTGAATAAGTAATCACAAATCTTTTTTCGTTTGGTACTGCGGATTTTATATCTTTGACTTTCTCTCTTAATTTTTTAATAGAAAGACTTTTTAGCAGTTCAATTTTTTCTTCATTCATCATTGCTTCCTACGATATCTTAAAATTACATAATTATTCCTGTTATTTATTTCGATTAAATCAAATCTTAATGCTTCAGTCATTTTATCAAAACCTATTCCCTCCACTAAACTAATTGCTTCTTTCCCCCCTACAATCCAAGGTGCTATAGTAAGTCTTATTTCATCAATTAAATCTTCTTCTATAAAACTCCAATTCAAATTTCCTCCACCTTCTAGTAAAATAGAATTTATTCCACAATCCTTTAAAAGTGGCATGAGTTTTTTTAAATCTACACGTTTTCTCGTTCCCGCTTTGATAACTTTAACTTTTTTCTCTTCATACTTTTTTATCTCATTGAGAGATACGTTTTCAGTTGTGCAAATTATTGTAGGATAAATCTCTGGTTGAAAAGAAATGACATTGGATTCAATTGGGATGGTAAGGTTGCTATCTACAACAATTCTATAGTAGCCAGTATGGTCATAAAATTTAATATGCAATTTTGGATTATCTTTTAAAATTGTACCTTTCCCAACCATTATAGCATCAACCTGTGTTCTTAATTTATGAACTTCTTTCCAATCAACTTCATCAGATAACTCCGGATCTCCCGTTTTAGAAGCAATTTTTCCATCGATCGTCATCGCTGAGCTTAATATGATATATGGTTTTTCAGTTTCTCTCAAATACCACTTCTCCTTTTATATAGGTTTTTATAATATTTTCTGATCTTGTTCTTTGAACAATTAAATCAAGGATATTGCTTTCATCTAGCTCATTTATGTAAAGGTTTGAATCATTTAAGTTTATCACGAAGAAATCTGCATATCTTCCTACTGATATAGCACCATGTTTAGTCTCCAAATGAAAGTTTTTAGCTGCATTAATTGTCACCATTTTTAATAATTCTTTAGAGGTTAATTGTATTGTTTTATCATAACTCCCTAAAACCCTTGAAATTCGATATAAATAACGCATTTCTTCAAATAAATCAGAATTATTAGCCATTAAATTATCTGTTCCTAAAGATATAGGGATTTTTAATCTTAGAATTTCTGTAATAGGTGGAAATCCCACTCCAAAATATCCATTACATCGAGGACATAAAACTAATGATATCTTTTCTTTTTGAATTCTTTCTAAATCCTCCTTAATAAATTTTGTTCCATGAACGATTATATCAACTAAATTATCGTTAAACAAATCACTTATTAACCTTAAATTGCGATTTCTTTCAGCGCAATGGCAAGAAATTAGTTTTTTAGTATTTTGTTTTGATTTAGAAACGAATTTCTTATTGTTAGCAGAAATTTTGTCATAACTAGCCAATCCAAGACCATCCGCTAATTCAAAAATTAAATCTATTTCACTCTCATCCATAAATCGACCGAAAATTAAACAATTAATTGGAAATTGTTCTATAGATTTTTTTAAAAGCTTTACACCATCAACACCCCCTTCCCTGAAATCAATAAAACAAGTTATTCCATTTGAAAGCATTTCTAAGGTTGCATTTTTAATACCTTTAATTATGATCTCTTCAGAAGTTTGCCTAAGCAATTTATGCTTGAGACCAAACGGTGGTGCTACAACTTCAGCTAAGTCTTTATTAAATCCTAATTCTTTCGCAAAATTATCTCCAATATGGGTATGAGAATTAATTAAACCTGGCAATAATATATGATTTTGCATGTTTTCCGCAATTTCGATAGATGTTTCTGGATTTTTATGATTAATTTCAAAAATAATTCCATTTTCATCTATTTCTATAAAAACATCTCTCTTAAGCACTAAATCCTCTCCGATTAGTGCAAATTTGCTGAAAACTCTTTTATTGGGCATATACTTGAGAAAATCAAATTATTTGAAAGATATAATATAAAATATATCTAATCTTTTTTAAGAATAGAGAAAATAAAAATAAATATTTAAAACTGGTGTTTCAAAATTCATAAATTTAAAATGGATTTACAGGATTCTGATTCAGCAATAGATATTGCTATAGATAAAGTTGGAATAGTTGAAATGGAGAAAAAAGTTGAAATCGTACAAGAGAACAAAAATTACTCTTTTTATCCTAAGATTTCAGCATTAATCGATCTTCCTGCCCAACAGCGCGGTATCCATATGTCGCGAACTACTGAAACCATAGAGGAAGTTATAAATGAAGTAATATATAAACCAACTCCTACAATTGAATTGGTAGGTGATAGAATTGTTAAAAGGTTACTAGAACAACATCCATACACTTCAAAAGCAGAAGTAAAATTAGAGGGAAAGATTATCGTACAAGTAAGAGAAAATAACACTAGGAACATCCAAAAATCTTACAGTATTAGTTCCTACGTCAATGCTAACAGAAAATCGTCTGATGAAATTGAATATCTCTACTTCATTGGAGCAAGTGCTGTGGGGATGACAGTATGTCCCTGTGCAAAAGAAATGTCTCAAGAATACGCCACAGAAATTATTAAAACTAGAAAAGATATAAAAATCAATGATGAAGATCTTAAGAAATTAATAAATATACTCCCCTTTTCCTCACATAATCAAAGATCCATTGGTACTATTATGGTTCAAATAAAAGACTTAACTGGTCAAAAGATTGATGTTTTAGATATCATTGATGTAATTGAAGAATCTATGAGTGGCAAGATACAATCTGTATTAAAAAGACCTGAAGAAGCCGAATTAGTAAGAAGTGCTCATTTAAAACCTTTATTCTCCGAAGATGTTATCAGGGAAATGGCAAAAAATTTCATTTTGAGAGACTTTCCAAACATAGAAGATAATTATGAAATAATATTTAAAGTTGAATCTTTTGAAAGTATTCATGTCCATAATGTATATGCTGAATTAAAAACTACGATTGGGGATTTAAAGGAAAGGTTAAAAATAAAAAATTAAACTACTTAGATTTCTCTAGGGAATCCTATTTCTTATTATTCACAAAGTGTTTTAAGACGATTATATAATTTTTTACTGTTAAAATTTTTGGATTCTTTCGATAATTCACTGGAATTGGGGCATTACATCGAGAGCAGAGATTTGAACTTCGTAACCAATCCTTAAATTCGTCTGCGTGAGCAGGATATCGACAATTAGGACACAATATTATTCCTCTTCCTCTGTCTTCAGGGATTTTCGGTAATTTAAAACAGAAGATACATTTAAAATCCTCTGTTGATAAGCGTGCGGCTTTTGGCTTATATTGATTAAAATTTGTTATTTTTCTAGTACTTTGTTTACTTCTTACTTGTGTTCCCGTTGGACCTCTACTTGTAGTTCTATTTGTTGTTTTAGATCTTGATGTTGTAGATCGTCTTTGTGATGTTGGTGTTGATCTTGATGAATAACTAGCTGATCTTGATCTATTAGTTACAGTTCTATTTGAGGGTGTTGGAGATGATCTTGTTGTTGTTCGAGTGCTTTCTCTATATCTTCGAGGAGTTGTATTTCTTCTAGGTGATGCCAATTGATTTAACCTATTTGTACGTTGTGTTATGTAATCTCTTGTTAATTGGGGTAACCGTGATCGCGTCCCAAATAATCCAGGGATAATAATTATTAATATAGTACTGATAAGCAATGCTAAAAGATTAAGATCTATTAAAAAATGAAGAGGTATTAAATGGAGTTCATAGAAGTCGATAAGTGAATAAAAGCTTATCCAATAAATAATTATAAAAAACAGAATTGAGATACCTAAAATATATCCAAATTTACGTGCATTTACGGATTTCGTTCCAAAATAAATTACATTATATTTTTTGAAACAACGATATAGAGAAATTGACCCATATAATATATAAGGAAATCCAAATAGAATACTCCACCAGCTTAAATACAAATCTGTATCTTCTAGAAGATTTTCTCCCAATAAACCTGTAAAATTTCCCCAGATTGAATAAAAAATTCCAATAAAAACAGGAGCAATTGTAAAAAATGCAGTATTATGAGGTGAATTAAATTCGCGATATTGCTTAATATTTTTTAAAACCTTAAATGAAAATATTAGCCAGATTCCAATTAACAACCAACTTACAAAGACATTAACAGAATTTAGAATAGCACCATGTATTATGCCGATAATTGAAAATGCAATTAATAGTAGAGCTATTGATTTAGTTTTCACCACGGCTTAATAACCTCCTTCTATATCATAATTTAATCTTCGTCATATTCTAAATAAACTGGTTTCCCTTGAATAATAGGATTCATAAATGCTAAGATATCTGGTAACATTCGTATGTCTAATGAGCCTTTAATTCCATATAATAATGGATACCAAGTTTTTGTCTTCAGATTTGCTCGATAAATCTCAAAACCCGCTGAAGTTCCATCAATAAGGTAAGGATCAATAACAAGTGCAACGGCTTTATCCCAGAGTTTTTGATATCTTTCTTGAGTGCCTATATCTTCACTAGACATGAAACAGCCAAAAGTTGGATGTGAATGATACCATCCACACAAAAATAATTTCTGTTTTTTAATATCTCTATAAGCTCTCACATAATTCTTATAATCTTTAATTTCTGCATAAACTGCGGTTCCATGCCCCATTGGGTAAGCATCTTCGATATGTAGTATATCATTTTTATCTAATTTTCCTCCAAGAAGCCCTATAACTTCCACCCAATTTACTTTTGGAATCTTATTATTAGCATATTTAAGCGCATGGCTTGCTATTTTAAGGATTGCTTTTAATGATATATAGATTTCCTTTTGGATTTCCAGTTCAATTTGAGTTTCAACATTTTTTTTCTCTATCATTTTAGCTGTAGGTTCTTTTGAATGTTTTATAATTGGTTTAGCATTTGATTTCTGTGTAAGCATAGAAGTGATTTCTTCTGTTAATTCTTCTTCTTCTAATTTAAGCTCTTCACATATTTCATCTAATAATTCTTTTTTTATTTTTTCCTTAATTTTCCTCTTAATTTGATCTTTTATTGAATTATTAGATAATTGTTTTTCTTCCATTAGGAAAATCACCACTTCTTATTTGCATACTTTTTTACTAAGTTTTTAACTTTTTTCTCGAAAAACTTAGGATTTTTCATCATTTCTATTGCTGCTTTTTTATTAAAAACATCTGTTGGATTTACATATTTACCACGGGTGTTTAACATAGCAATTATTGCTTGAACAACTGTTACTGCTTTTTTTGATGGGCTCCATCCACCTTTTTTACCAATTAGAGAGGGATCTACTAAAGCTAAACAAATATTCCTCTGTCCTTTATATTCGGTAGGTTTTGGCCAAAAATTTGGATGCCATATTGGAGTATGCATTCTTACAAAAGGCGGTTGTTTAGGATACTGAGTAGGAAATTTCATTTCCAATTTAAAGACCCCCCCCCCATATGCAGTACCCTTAGGACCTTTTATAGCTAGAGCTAAATGGTCAATACTCTTCTTTTTAGGATTAAATGGTTTTAATTGAACAATGGTTCCTTCCTTAAGCATTTTTTTTAATCCTGCAAAATCTTGGGAAATACGACTACTTCTTATACTCATTTTTTCATACCTTTTTATTATTTCTTCTAATTCTTTATTATTATATTTTTTTTTAATGTTTTTTTGTTAAATTTTATATAAAATATTTTTTGGTTAAATTCTTATCTCAATTTTAAGGTTACAAAAATTTCTCCATCTTTAAATCCTGCAGCTGTAATTAATTCATAATTTCTCAAACCATTTTCATCAGCGGTCTGTTCTAAATCTACAATCTTTATATCATTGAAATCTAATAAAGTAAGGACTGGCTCAGAATCTTTATCCAGTTCAAAACCATTATTTTTCAATATCTCAATTAATCTTCCACAGGGTGATTGAGATCTTAATTTTATAGATACTCTTCGAACATTTTTACCACATTGAGAACATTCTGGATTTCTTTGTTTTTCAATATGATAAAATTTCATGGTCATTGCATTTAAGATTATATAACTTTGAACAGGCTCACCTAATGCTTTATGTCCTTTTCTCCAATGAAGAATTTTTACTGCTTCATGTGATTGTAATGCAGAAATAACTGCATTTATGGTTATTATTCCAGGATCATGTCTATCAATAATTATTACAATATCATCTTCTGTATATTCAGGTAAGAAATTATGTTTATTAACTAATTCATTTGCAACTTTTTGAATGAATTTAATATCATTTATATTCTTTGGATTTGGATCTCTGTCAAATTTTTCTTTAAATGCCATATCTCCTTTAAAAACGCAATGAATTCTTTTTCGGGGAATTCCTACTACCGTGCAAGCCGCCATCTCATCATTTCCTCCCATAGGCAACGGATTGCATTCATAACAAGCATTTTGATAAGGAAAAATTGTATATACATGGCCATGATAACCAGATACACCTCCATCCACTAAAGGCTTTTTAAATCTTATACATTGAGCATTTAAGTTTAAACGTGCATTCATCGAATCAAGGCCACCTATGATAACATCAGCAGCCTGATATATCGCAGGATTCAATCGTTCTAATGAAGTATAATATCCCTTGATAATGATATTAGGATTAATTTCCCTTAGTTTTCTAGCTGCAATAATTGCCTTAGGCTCTCCGATCTTTGCTCCACTGAAAAGAATTTGTCGGTTCAAATTAGAGTGTTCAATGATATCTAAATCGACGAGATCTAAACAACCAACTCCAAGCATAGCTAAGTTCTTAGCAATTTCACAACCTAAACCACCAACACCAGCTATTAACACTCTCGAGTTTTTTACCAATTTCTGAGACCAACCCTCAAGACGAAACTGGCGATCATACAAATTTCTCTCTTCCACTGATAATTCTTTTCCGAAAAATTCTGAACCCTTATCCAATATTATCACCATTAATTTTAATAAAAAAAATAAAAAAAGTTGAAGGGCTAAACACCCTTATATTATAAATTATAAAGAAAATTATTTAAGTTTACCCAGCAGTACTGGCAGGAATCAAAAGAATATCATCTCCATCATTTACATGATATTCTTTTAATGAGCCATTTTCATCCATTGTCACTCCACCAGATGATAAATGAAAGTCATTAGGATCAAGTCCATATAAATTTCCTAATGTTTGTTTAATGTCATCAACGCAATTTCCGTCATTCACAGTTAATTTTTCCTTCTTTTCACCAGGACCAATAGTTGACATAAAATATAAAGTTATTTTCTTTCCTGTTGAAGGGATTTTAGTCATGGGTGTTTTAGATTTCATAGGTTCTTCCCCAACTAAATCCTCATCAAATTCTTCTTCAAAACTCATTTATATCACTTCCAATTTTTTTTATTTTTAATTTTTTTTTTTTTTATAACTTAATAAAATCGGAGCAAAATGATATTATAAAACCCTTTGGCATGATTTTGAAGTTTTTCAAGCAATTTTTCAAAACTATAAAAAATATGGTTGTAGTTAATCTACTTATCATGGCATGAAGGAAAATAGTTCCTCAATCTCATCAATAGGTAATCTTGAAATAATTGAAGACGTGGGAGTTATAATCTGCCTTGATAACTTTCTTTTTTCCTCCAGTAGTTTATCAATCTTTTCTTCTATTGTTCCTGTAGCAACAAATTTATAAACATTAACATTCTGATCTTGACCAATCCGATAAGCTCTATCAGTAGCTTGTGACTCCGTGCTAGGATTCCACCACCGATCTACATGTATTACAGTTGTTCCTTGGGTTAAATTTAAACCAAAACCACCAGCTTTTAGGGAAACAATTAGAATTTTTGAACTTACCTCTTTACTTGATTGAAAATCCTTTACAATCTTATCTCTTTGATTGGGATTCAAGCTACCATGAAAAAATGATATTATTTCCCCAAATTTAGCGTTAAAAGCCATTAGTAAAATATCCCCCAACGTTTTATACTGTGAAAATATGAGAACCTTTTGGTCATTTTCAAGAATGTTCTCAACAATATCAAAAATCCTCGCGATTTTAGGAGATTGTATTAGAAAATCCTTGAGGTTTTTCTTAAAATCATATTTGGCTGGATCAATTTTAAGATATTGTAATGGGTGATTGCAAAGTTGTTTTAGCTTAGTTAATAGTTTAAGTACAAGCCCACTTCGCATTTTTGCACTATCATAATTTTCTCTTATATCCTTAATGACTTCATCCACGATTTTTTTGTATAGGCTTATTTGGAAGGCAGACAGGTTAATATATATCGTTATTTCATTTTTTTCCGGTAAATCTTTAATCACATTTTTGTCTGCTTTTAAACGTCTCAATATAAAGGGATCTATAATTGCTTTTAGCTTTTTGATTTTTTCGACATTTTGATAAACCTCAATCGGATTGACAAATGTTTTCCTAAACTCACTCAATGAACCTAATAGTCCAGGATTTAGAAAATTAAAAAGCGACCATAATTCATCGAGACGATTTTCTATGGGAGTACCACTTAATGCGATTCTAAAAACCCCTTTTAATTGGTAAATGGATTTGGCTCTTTTGGAATTAGAATTTTTAATATTTGTCGACTCATCAATTATAATACCATTAAATTTTATATCTTTTAGGAAGTCTATGTCGTTTCTTATGACTCCGTAGGAAGTTAAAATTATTTGGTGAGCAATAAGAAAGACATCTCTCTTATCACGGAGATTCCCCCTATTCGGGCCATAGTATTTCAAAACCTTCAATTTGGGAGAAAATCTCATTATCTCATGCTCCCAGTTAGTTAATAAGGATGTAGGACACACGATTAAAACGCTACCTTCTTCATTAGGATAATTCTCTAGTCGGTATAAGAGATAAGCTAGAATTTGTATGGTCTTACCGAGGCCCATATCATCTCCCAAGCATACTCCTAACCCTATATCACATAACATCGCTAACCAAGAAAGTCCCACCTGCTGGTAATCCCTTAGTTCACCCACGAAATCTTTTGGGACCTCTATTAGTTTAAAATTTAACTTATTCTTGATATTATTTATTTTTATTCTAAGATCTCCTAAAAATTTAATTTTATAATCTCTTCTCAAAAGTAAATTCGTGTATTTATCTATTAGCTCTAATTTTATTACCTCTGCTATCTTCATTTTACCAGAAAATCCATTACTAGCATAAATCTTCTTTAAAAAATCTAGATCTTCCTTGTTAATGAAAACCCATTTATTATCTCTCCATTTTATCAACGGATTATCCATTTTCGATAATTTTTTCAATTCGTCTAATCCTACAGGTTTTCCGAAAAGAATAATTTCCCATCTGAAATCTACCAGAGAATCTAAACTAAAATCAGATTTAATTTTAAATGTTTTGGACTCGATCAATAATCTGGCCGATAAACCTCTCTTCTGTGTCAATCTTAATTTGGCGGGGTATTGAACCTTAAATCCAATATATTTAAGTAACTCTATTGGATGGGTAAGAAATTCAGAAACCTCGGAAGAAGTCATCTCAATATTTTGGGGGTATTTGTTCTTTAAAGCGCGGTTTAAGGGAGGAAATACTTTAGTTGCTATTCTCATCGAATCTAAAAGCATGTTTAGAAACTTCTTTTTTTTTAAAAGAATGCTCACAAGCTTTTCACGAAATAACTCATCATAATTCCACAAATCAGCCAATGGTGTAAAAAAGTTATCATTATGGAATTTTAGATAAAATTTGATTGGCCATCTATCCGACTCGTTTTTAGGCAATTCTATCGAGATATAGAACTCCACTGTTTTATGAAAGATTGGCTTAAGTTTTGCTTGAAATTTTGGATCAAACTTCTTATTATTAGAGAAATCTTCTATAAACTCCAAAAAAAATGCATTCCTCCTTCAAAATTTTAATTGTTTCTTTAAACTTATCTTTTTCCATTTCTCAATATAAAACTTAACGCGTTTCCTAAAGATAAGATTTGACATAATAAAAGTTGAAGTCTTTCAAGCCATTTTTAAAAATGCAAAAGAATATAGTAGAAGGCGAAAGAAATTAGATTATAAATTGAATGGATGCCTATTAATATATATTATATTTAAAATATTGTTGTAGAGCGCGTTTTATACTATAATTACAACGTAATGAAACGAAAAACCAATATTGGCTTATGAGTTCCTTGGATAATTTAGAATCTATTGTTTTTAAATTAGTAAAAGAATATTTGACGAAAAAGACATTCTTTTCGATTAATGATATTGTAGAATTTATAAGTAACCGTGTCAGATTAAATCCCGAAATCAACCGAAATAAAATTGAGTTAATTATAAAATCGTTAATAAGAAAAAAAACGATTATTCCTGGAACGAGATTAATGAAGAATAATATCATTGAAAATCCAAAAAGGAATGAGATCTACAATTTCATAAAAAAGAATCCCTCTAATATTAATGAGATAATGAGAAATCTAAAGATTGGAAGCAATCAAGCATTATGGCACCTATCTTGTTTAGAAAAATTTGAATTTGTCAGATCAAAAAAACTCAATAACCATCGGATTTTCTTTGAATTTGATTCAAATCCAAAGCTTGATAAGTTTTACTATTATTTGAATAAAGACATAGTTCTAAAATTAATAGAATTTCTGAGTAGAGAAGGTCGGCCATTCAAAATAACTGAAATAGCAAATGGTATGAAAAAGAATCACACTACTATAAAAAAGTACATCACCATTCTAGAAAATCTGAAATTAGTAGAAACTGAGAAAGACAAAAATAGAATATTATTCAAATTAGATATTAAAAAGTATAATAAGGTTAGGAAATCAATTCAAGGTGGTTAAAATAAAAAAGTCTGTTCTATACCAATGGTATTTTTAAATTAGAAAAAAAATTAGAAAATTAGAAAAAAAATTTAACTAAAAAATTATGAGGAAAAAATATAGAACATTAAGCGTTATTACTCTCTACGCTATTTTTGTTTTAATTTACATAAGTTTTTTCCTATTTGGAATAAATAATACCCCGTTATTTCTTACACTAACAATTGGGAGTGTTGCAGTTCTCTCAACTAGTACAATCTACACAGTTATCCAATCTAAAGGTTATCAACATGATAAAATAAGAGATAAGAAATATTCACCGAAACCTAAGTCTATCCATAATATAGACGAGAAAATTATTGATGATTATCTTGAGGCTTTGCCTTCAATAGAAGAATATCTTGATTCAAATGAAACTTATGAGGATATACCAATGATCAATAAATACATTTTTTCAGTTTTTAGTAAGGAAGAATTGGGAAAAATAAACTATCTTGGATTGTCAAAGCTTGACAAAATACTATTTATTAGAGAAATGCTCTATTTTGATGAAGATGAGCGAAAAGTATTAATCGACAACATGCTTAAGAACAGAGATAAAACTGATGAGGAAATATTTTATATACCCCCAAAGAATACAGTTAATCTAAAGGATCAGATCCGCGTTTACATAAGGTCTTTAGCCGAGGCCGGCGAGATAACAAAGTTGATCATTGTTGATACAACTGAATTAATTAGTACTATTAAAGAGAGAGTAGGAGTATTATTTAATTATGAATTGAAGGATTTCCTGTTATCTTCAGGGGGCATCTTACTATCAGAAGAAAAGAAAATACAAGACTATGATATTGATGACGATGATGAAATTGCTCTGATTCCCTCTAGAAAAAAAAAAAATAATTAAAAAAAAGAGTATCGTATATTAAAAAGCAAAATTTTTTCTAAATGATTTAACCAGCAATACTTGCTGGAATTAAAAGTATATCATCTCCGTCATCTACATAATAATCTTTTAAAGGGTTCTGTTCATCCATTGTTACTCCTCCAGAACTTAAATAAAAATCATCTGGATCTAAACCAAATAAATTTGCTACTGTTTCTTTAATATCTCCAACAAGATTTCCAGAATTTATGAGTAATTTTTGTTTTTTCTCACCAGGGCCAATAGTTGACATAAAATATACTGAAATCTTTTTCCCCTCAGGAACAGCCTTCGCAGCAGGAGTTTTTGAATTTATTTCTTTCCCGGGGATTTGATCCATTTCTTCATCCAGATCTTCATCAAGTTCTAATTCTTCATCAAATTCTTCATCAAATCCCATTAAATATACACCGTTGAATTTTATAATCTATATGTAATTTCCATGATCTTTTTTATAGTAACTACATGAGAATAATGTAAATTAAACTATATAAGTTGAATTAACAAATAAATGAAATTAAATATTAGAGCTTTAAATTACAAACACTTTAGAGTTAAAATTCATATGAATTTATTAGTAAAATAAGATGATAAATGAACGTCTATGAATGATAAACCTATTCCTAAGTATCAAATTCGAGAAAAAACACCTGATGAAGAAGTAGATTCGATTTCAGATAAAAAATTGTTAAAAAAAATAAAAAAAGAAAAAATTGCTTTAGATAAAGAAAAGAGTGAATGGGAAAGAGTTGTTAATCAGATTGAAAATTATAATGATAACATCAAAGATCTTGAAAAAAAAAGGAAAGATATTGAGCTCGAAGTTAAAAATCTTCTTGAGCGAAGGGATCACTTACGGAGTGAATTAAAAAGATCGAAAAATGAGCTAGACCAGAATAGAAATGAATTAGCTATCAAAGAAAGGCAGTTTAAAGAAAAAATCATTAGAAAGAATGGAGATTTAGATCAAAAAAATGCTCAATTAGAAAAATTTCAAGCTAAATTAGATATACTACGTGAAGATATTGGAAAGGAAAAGATTAATTTAGAGAGAGAAAAAGCAAGAACAGAAGATCGTGTAAAGGAAATTAAAACTAAACTGCCTGGCATGGAAAGAAGAGAAAGTGCTTTAGAGAGAACTATTAAAGATTTAGAAAATCAATTAATGGATTTAAGGAATGAAGTTAAGGATTTAACTAAAGAAAAAGATAATTTAAATAGGGAAATTAATAATCAAAAGAGGGAGATTACTGATGAAAAAAATCGAATCTCTGATGCAAAGAGAAAACTAAAAGAAGAAAGAGAAAAAACACGATATACAAAGCAAGATTTAGATCTTAAAGCTCGTGAAATTGATAAGAAAAAAGCAGATTTAAAACATTATAGGGATAAGGTTGAAAGAGATGTAAAGGATTTAGAAAATAGAAAGCGACAGCAAGAAGCAAGGTTTAAAGAGTTAGAAAGAAAAATCCCTCGGGCAGAAGATACATATTACTCATTAACGAAAAAAATTCCTGATTTAGAGGAAAAACTTAGAAAACTAAATAATGAATATAAACAAATAGCAAAAGAAAAATCATTATTAGATAACAAAAAAAATACTATTAAACGTGAAAGAGAAAAGCTAGAAAAAGATAAACAAAGATTTCTAAATGAAAAACGAGATTTTGAAAAAGAATTAAGAAAGATCAAAACTATTCCAAAACATAAAATTAAAACTAAGACTCCTTCAAAATACTAATCAATTATATTGTGACCTTTATGAAAAATATTAAGGGAATTGAAGGAGATTATATAGAAACTAAGGATCATAATTTATTTTTTGATGTTAAAGGATTATTTCATCCAAATGACAGAAAGATTTGTTTTTTAAGATTCTATCCTCATCCTGAAGGAGATAGGATAAAAAAAGGTATCAAGTTCAAAAAAGTATATGATTTAGAGGAACGCTATTCTCTACTAAGAATTAAGTATCCTAAGTACCTTTTTTATTCTGAAGAGCTTGATTTAGAGGTACAAGGGGTAAAAAATCAAGATATTAAAAAAATTTATACTCCCCAAGAGTGTTTAAAGAATTTGGAAAAAAAAGAAAACCTCTCCAATGTGGAAAAATATTCTAAAAGTTTGTGTGAATTATTTATAAATAAAGGAGGGATTTCTAAGAATTCAATAGGAGTTACTGGGTCTAGCATGGTTGGTTTAGATAAAGATGACTCTGATATTGATATAATAGTCTATGGGACAGAAACCGGCCTTAACTTTCAAGAAAATTTAAACCTATTATTAGACGAATCGAATAATTTTAGAAAATATAATTTAAAAGAATTTAGATCTCATTATACATGGAGAGTTGGAGGATCTGACATCTTATTTGAAGATTTTATGAAAAGTGAGCAAAGAAAACTCCATCAAGGTAAATACAGAAATTACCATTATTTTATCAGATATATAAAAAGTCCAGAAGATTGGAATGGAGATTATTATGATTTTCAATATAAAAATTTTGGAAGAATTAAACTTAAAGCAAAAATTTTAGATTCAAAAGATACAATTTTTACTCCTTGCTCGTATAAAATTAAGCCTTTGAAAGTTTTAGATAAAAAATCAGTTTTAAACAAAGTTAAATTAAAAGATATTTTAGAGATAAATTCCTATAGAGCACGCTTTTGCGAGCATGCTAAGGACGGGGAGATAGTTTTGGTTGAGGGAAAAATAGAAAAAGTCAATTATAAAAATAGATTAGAGTATTATCGAGTTTTATTAACTGATCAAACACAAGACAAAATGCTTATTTTAAATTAAAATCAAATAATTAACCCATAATTAAAATCTTTTTATTGAATCAAGGTTTATAATAACTGATGGATATATTTTGTGCTGATCTCCACATACATAGCCCCCATTCAATAGCAGTATCGAAATCATTAAATTTAGATACTATGTTGGAGACTTGTAGGAAGAAAGGTCTAAACATTCTTGGTACGGGTGATATTTTGCAACCAGAATGGCTTAAATACATGGAAAGTAATTTGAACAAGGAAAGAGATGGTTCATTTTCATACAAAGATGTTTTTTTTATCCTTCAGACAGAAATAGAAGATATAGAAAGTATACATCATGTAGTATTATTTCCTGACTTCAATTCAGTTAAACAAATTCAAAATAAATTAAAATCACACTCAAAAAATATTTTAGATGAGTGGGGTGGAAGACCCAGAGTTAACTTATCACCCCCCGCACTGGTTGATATAATATCAGATGCTGGAGGTATGATTGGTCCTGCACATGCCTTTACACCCTTTAAAGCAATTTTTCGTCAAGGTAAATTCGAAACATTAAAGGATTGCTATCAAGACGCAACTAAAAATGTCCATTTTTTAGAATTAGGATTGTCCGCTAACACAGATTTAGCAGACAGGCTTGAATCTTTAAAAAATGTGTCATTCTTAAGTAACAGTGATGCTCACTCTCAAAATCCTAGATCTTTGGGACGAGAATTCAATAGGTTCGATATTGATAATCCCTCTTTTGAGGAAATTTCATTAGCACTAATGAGAAAAAATGGGAGAAAGATAATTCTTAATGTTGGTCTCCATCCTAAACTCGGTAAATATTATAATATGTTTTGCTATAAATGCAGAAGAAGGATTCTATTTAGGAAAGCGAAAAAGCAAGTAAGTACAGTCTTTAATCAATACTCAATAACAGATAATTTCGTTATATCTTATTCGAATAATCCTAGTTCTTCAAGACTAGACTATATAGAACAAGTATCTAAAAATAAAATGAATTGTCCGGCTTGTAAAGAGGAAAAAAATAAAAATTTTAAAATTAAGTTGGGAGTTAGCGAAAGAATTGAAAAAATATCTACATATAATGAATTTAAAAATCCAGATCATCGACCTCCTTATATCAATGCGGTTCCTTTAATAGATGTAATCCGTTCAATCAAAGGTATCAAAAGTACAGCAAGTAAAACAGTTCTAAATGAATATAATAAAGTTATAAAAACACTTGGAACAGAGTTTGAGATTTTAATTGATACTCCAATAAGTAAAATTGAAGAACATGATCATACTCTCGCCTTAGTTGTAAACGCTCTTAGAACTAATGAAATTAATTATACTCCTGGTGGTGGAGGCACATATGGGAATATTGATTTGGATCTTTAAGATGATGATTCAAATTTGAACTTAAAGATCTTTAGCAATAATTGGATAAGAATAAATAATTCAGTTACTAATTAGTTAGGACTAAAAATTAAACTCTAAATCAAGCTTTATTAAATCTCCACATTTATTACATGTAATAAACTCGAAGACTTTAACTGCTACCGTGAGTAATTCCAAATCTTTCCTAAGAAATTGATTTTTAAACTTCTTCTTGTAGCCACAGTTAGGGCAAGAAATTATTGCCTTGACCTTTATTAAATCGTCACTTTTTGAGCCATCCATAGACTCTTTGCTACTAGTTTTCGTATTATCAATTTCCATATTTTGATTTACCCCTAAACCAAGATAAACATGATAACATAGACTTATAAATTTTATTCTAATATTCATTATCCTTTATTTCAGATGAAAAAACAGATTAGGGAAAATTTTAGATGTTTCAATTTAATATTGCATATTTCGCTAATATTATCTTCATATTACTTCCATATATTATTCTGATATTTTTCTCGTATTATAAAAACCTCATTTTGTTAGATGAATTTTATGAGTGTTGATGATATTTTAAACATGGCAAAATCTCGAACATCAGTAAGAGAGAGATTCAATGAAATCGCTCAACATAACCAAAATCCTAATACAAACCCAAATTGTGATGATGATGAGTATTTAGCAGATTTATTGAAAGTTTTAAAAATTAAATCATTGGTAGTTGGAGTAGGGGGCGCGGGAAACAATACCGTTTCACGTTTGGAGGATATGGGTATAAGCAATGCTGATACAATATGTATAAATACTGATGCACATGACTTGTATTATTCAAATGCAAGCCAGAAAGTTTTAATCGGTAAAGAACGATGTAAAGGATTAGGTTCAGGAAACGACCCTTTAGTTGGAGGGGAGGCAGCTAAAGAAGATCGCGATAGATTGAATAAAGTACTTAGTGCTGATATAGTCTTCTTAACATGTGGATTAGGTGGAGGAACTGGGACTGGTGCAGCACCTATTATAGCCGAAGAAGCAAAAAAGAATAATGCTATTGTAGTCACCTTTTGTTCACTTCCATTCAAATCAGAAGGGGTTCAACGAAGCGTAAGAGCAAAATTAGGACTTAAAAATCTAGCAGATTATTCTGATTTTCTAATAACTGTCCCAAACGATAACCTTTTGGGTATTGTTGGAAAGATCCCGATGATAACAGGATTTAAAATAATGGATGAAGTCTTAATTAGAAATATTGGAGAAGTTGTTAACTTAATTAACAATTGTGGATTAGTTAATATAGACTTTGCTGATGTGAAAAGAATCTTTGTTAAGAAAGAAAAATATCCAACTGGGTTAGTTGGTATAGCTGAATCTATGGGCGATGACTCAGATCTAATAGAGAAGTCAAGATTAGCTCTAAATAATCCACTTTTACAACCTGATACAAGCCAAGTTCAGAGATGCATTGTATCAGTTACAGGAGATCATAATCTTTCTTTATCCAAAGTTAATAGCATTGTATCTACTATTACGAATGGAATTCCTGAAGAAGCTCAATTAAAATTTGGAGTTCAAAATAAACCAGATATGGGTTCCAAGGTAAAAATCATGGTTCTAGCAAATGGACCAGTATCTCCTTATGTACAAGCTGCCGTAGATTCAGATAATGATTCTAAACCAATTAACGTTGTTGGATTCTAATTTGGGTTTAAATCTTTTTCTACTCATTTTCTAAAATTTATCTTTATCTATTCATTTTACATTTATAGTTAAACTTAACTGATGTGATATTTGAAATGACTAATCAAAAAATGCCAGAAGAGGAGTTAAAAAGAGAAATTAGAGAGTATATAGATAAAAGAAAAGTACTTGTTTTATGTACAAGTAGTAATAATATCCCTCGTGCGACCCCTATGGATTTTTATACTGAAAAAAACAGCTTTAATATTTATGTTGGCCCTGCTCCCGGGAGAAAGGTTAAAAATATGGAAGAAAATCCTAACATAAGTATAGGGATTTATACACCTTTATCTGAAGGAAAAATACAAGGTATGCAAATCACCGCTTCAGGGAGAGATAGATTGATCTTTTTAAGAGAAGGAGATGAAGAATTCGAGAAGGCTCAAAATATTGTACGAGGAAAGCGAAAATTATTATTAAAGATAATTCCAGAAAAAATAGAATTACTCGATTATGATTTTGCGAAAAAGGGATATTCACGACTTCAAATTTTAAAACTATAAAAAAAAAAATAAAGCTATTAAAATTAAAGAAAATTTTGAATCGCTTCTTGAGCATCTATTAATACTTCAGGATAGTATTTGTAACCCTCTACTGTAGCATATAAGGTATATCTTTTCCCAATTGCTTTCAATCCGTCTATTATTTTATCATCTGGGCATTCATACACGGCATATGCTTTAATCCGACCCTCCGGAGATATTGTAATCCAATGATTTATTTTTTTTATAAAATCGGGGTATGCAGGTTTATCTTTTGACATATATACTTTTAACATTTCTCTTACTTTATTTTGCGGGGTCCAATTTGTAACTAAAATATGAGCCATTTGAATTCTACCTCTTTTTAAAATTAAAAATTAGATTTTTTTGTAAGTAAAAATTAACATAATAGTATAAAAGCTTTATCAGTGGAGTAGTATTGACAACATTACTGCTTTATATTAAAAGCATATTCTCAAGAATATTTTTCAGTAATTGGTTGAATTTAATCAACGCTTTCTGTGGCGTGTCAAAACCCTTCTTATCTTTTAACCAAATGAAGGATGCTCTAAAGAAATCAAATGGTGTAGGGGTGGTTTTTAACTATCTTCACGCGCATTCGAATCAACTGCTCGATCTCTTTTAATTGTTGGCGTTGGCTCTTTTCGCAGAATGCAAAGGCAGTCCCTCCCGCACCCGCTCTTGCCGTCCGGCCGATGCGATGCAAATAGGTTTCAGACACATCTGGTAAGTCAAACTGGATGACATGTGAGATGTTATCTACGTCAAGGCCGCGCGAAGCAACATCAGTAGCTACCAGTACTCGAGCTTTTCCGGTGCGAAAGTTTTTAAGCGCATTTTGACGTGCAGATTGTGATTTATTTCCATGTATCGAGTCGGTGCGTATTCCCTTCCTTTGCAGTTTCTTAACGACTCGATTTGCGCCGTGCTTGGTGCGCGTAAAAACCAGCGCTCGTGTAATAGTTGAATCGGCGAGTAAATATTCCAACAACGCTTGCTTTTTCTCTTTCAATATAAAAAATGCAGCCTGTTTAATAATTTCCAAGGTGGGTTCGTCGGGAGATATATTTATATTGACGGGATCATGTAGAATATTTTTTGCGAATTTAATTATTTCATGAGGTATTGTAGCAGAAAAAAGCAAGGTCTGTCGGTTCTTTTGTGGCACCATCTTGATGATAGAACGAATATCGTGGATGAAACCCATATCAAGCATTCTGTCGCCTTCGTCCAAGATCAACACCTCGACATGGCTCAGATTTACATGTCCTTGTCTCATCAAGTCGAGTAATCGACCGGGTGTCGCAACTATAATATCTACACCTTGCTGTAATTTTTTCACCTGTGGGTTTTGTCCAACACCACCGTAAATGACAGCGTTTTTTAGTCCAGTGTACCTTCCATAAATGCTGAAACTATTTGCAATCTGGATTGCCAGCTCTCTCGTGGGCGAAAGTACTAACACCCGTATTTTACGTATTATTTTGTACTTGTTGTTATTTATGATATTCAATCTGTCCTTGCTTGGGGTATTCATCAATCGCTGCAGGGTCGGAAGTGCAAATGCTGCAGTTTTACCCGTTCCCGTCTGGGCACATCCTAGCAAATCTCGCCCCTTCAAAACGATAGGAATTGCCTGGGCTTGAATTGGTGTAGGGTCCACATAGCCAGCATAGCTTATAGCGCGTAATAATTCTGGGTTCAAGCTAAGATCCGTAAAAGCCTTACTCATTTTTTCAGCAATTTTTTCATGAATTTTACTATCAATCTTGCTACTACTTTTACCGATACCAGCTTCTTGGTCGGACTCTATCACCTCACTTTCATCTGAAAAGTATTTCACTTCTAGAGCCGCAAGTCCTTTTTTTTGATTTTGGATTTTGAAGGTAATTCGATCACCAGTGACGACCTGTACCTCCTCTTGTGGTTGCAGTGCTGTATGGTGTAAAAACACATCTTCACCCGTCCTATCAGAGGTTATAAATCCATATCCTTTCTTCTCATTATACCATTTGACCGTTCCGGTCATTCTATATGTTTCTTTTAACATTTTTATTCTCATTTTTCTTTCTGTTGTGGGTTTCTCCTATACTTACGCTCACATAAATCGTCCTGCTTTTATTTTGGAAGAATACATGAGCGGGTTTCATCATTAAAATAATTAAATACCCCATCTCAGAAGAAGAAATCATAATTGATGCAATTATTTAGAAAGCATCTAAAATGTCTTATTATTCGACGAATAAATCTTCAATATTTAGAAGTAATAATTACTAAAAAAAACCCCATTATTTAGTAAAAAAGAGTTACATTGCCTATATACTCTTGGT
>JAHQWI010000114.1 GCA_029856085.1 Promethearchaeia archaeon
GAAGTAGCTGAACTTGATGGGTTAATAAATCGTGCACTTCCTCCAGATAAATTAACCCTTTATGTTGAAAATTTAGCCTATAGAATTGCATCATTTCCCGCGGAATCGATAGCCCTTGCAAAAAAATCTGTATTGGCAGGAGTAGATTTACCCCTTGAAACAGCACTCTTAGAAGAGCAATACTTTTTCGGTCAATCTGTTGCATTACCTACCTCGAAGGCTCGAATGAAATTTGCTTTAAATATTGGCGGACAATCTCGTGAAATGGAAGCTAATACTAACACACTGCTTGAAGAACAAGGAGAGAATCCCTTCGCAATATTGGAGGAAAAAGAGAATTGAGTAATTACACAATCAGAAAACTAAATTCGATTTAAGAAATAAAATTAAATAACCTTTTTTTCTTTTAAATTTTGAATTTCTTCCTCAGAATAATTGAGAGATTTCAAAATTTCTTCAGTATTTTGACCAAATTTAGGCGCAAAACTTCTAATTTTAGGTGGTGTTCTAGATAGTTTAATTGGTGAAGCAAGATTTTGAACTTCTCCTAATATAGGGTGATCCATCTTCACTATCATGTTTCTAGCTAAGATTTGAGGGTCCTCACATGCCTCCCAGAAATTTTTAACAGGCGAGACGCAAGTATCGTAATTTTCGAAAATTTCGAGCCACTCTGCTTGCGTCTTCTTTAGGAATTCCTTTTGTACTTCTTCGATAACCTTTCCATTTTCTTCTCCCTGAACATATTGCTTTCCTCTCAAATCTTTTCTCCCCAAGCCTTCACAGAGAGCATGCCAAAATTTCGGTTCAATTGCTCCAACTGCTAAATATTTGTTATCTTTTGTCCTATAAACACCATAATATGGCGATCCACCACCCCTACCTGAGCCCCATCCTTTCTTTCCACTTAAATCTCTCACAAATTTATTTGCAGCTACGATTGGCTGGAAAAAGAAAACCGAATCTGTCATAGATATATCTACGAATTGACCTCTTCTTTCAGAGTTTTGTTCCCTCTCAAAAAGAGCACTGAGTATACCTATAGCCGCGACTAATGCACCACCAATATCTGCGGGAGAAAGTCCCGGAACTATAGGTGGTCTCTCTTGGTCTTCCTTACCAAATACTGATCTCTCTCGAGTAGCATCTAAAATTCCACTGATTCCTATATAATTTATATCATGACCTGCTTTTTGTTCATAAGGGCCATATTGCCCATAACCCGTCATAGAACAACAGATTATTGAAGGATTGATTGCTGATAATGTTTTATAATCAATTTTTAACTTTTCCATGACCTTTGGTCGAAATGTATCCATAACAACATCTGCCTTCTTAACTAATTCATAGAATATCTTCTTAGCCTCATCAGTTTTCAAATTTAACTTTATTGATTTCTTATTTCTCATGAGAACAGCATTAAAAGCACTCTCGTAATATTTACCCTTCTGAAAAAAAGGGGGCAGATTACTCATAGGATCGTTTGGGTTCTCTACACGAATAACATCTGCTCCGAGATCTGATAAGATCATCGTACAATACGGACCAGGAAGCATTCGTGACAAATCCAAGATTGTAATATTTTCTAACGGTAGAGTCATAAATATGCAAATTTTTTGATTAATTTTTACTTTATGGATTAATCTCTATAATGAAAAAAAAAAAATGAAACAATTAAACTCAGAATGATATTACTCTGATTTTTTAGTCCTATAATCTCCCCATTTACCATCCCGGTCAGAAAAAGCTTTAGTTAATCCTCCTCCGGAATATAATTGTTGAATAAAATCTTCAGTGGTTTTGGTATAATGTGCAAGAGAAACAAATGGATGTCCAGCACGGAGTGCAGTTCTAATACCCATAATCTCCATAGCTTGATGTACACTCCTTTTATTAAGTATCTGTAAGTCGGGAGGAATATTAGCGACGCTTCTAGCTATTTCTAGAACTTTTTCCTCTAATTCTTCAGATGGAAATGACCTATTTGCATAACCAACACGCGCTGCCTCTTTTCCGCTAAGAGAAGAACCTGTTAACATAAACTCCATAGCCGCTCTCATACCCATTACCCAAGCAGGATATTGCAGATCTGGAGGAGATATTGATCGAACAGCAGGATATCCAATTTGAGCATCATCAGCCACATAAACTAAGTCACATGCTGTTGCTAATTCACTTGCTCCTGCTAAACAATAACCATGAACTTGTGCTATAATCGGTTTAGCCATATCCCACATCTTAAACCACCCTTCGGTAACGTGTCGAGCCCATGAGAAACTTCTCAAACCAATTTCAGACGAAGTAAACCAGGGTCGATTCCTTCTTAGATCGGAGCCTAGATCGTAACCAGCCGAAAAACATGTACCTGCCCCCCTAATTATCGTTACTCGAATTTCTTCATTCATATCTGCTTTTTCAAGTGCGTTAAAGACTTCTCCTCTTAGTTGATTGCTTAAAGCATTGCGTTTTTCGGGTCTATTTAGAGTAATGCGGTTAATAAATTTCTCGGGTTCATCTACTATAATAAATTTATAAGTTTCCATAATTCATTACCTTTAATTTAGTTGTTTAAATGTTGAATTTTAATTTATTTTTTATCATATAAACAATTATATGATTTAGTTAATTGTAATAATCCATCAAATAGAATTATCAATCGAGGATTTTTGTTTGACCGAAAATTATAAACAGGTCTTATTATCAAGGTTTAGAAATAAGACGCATATAGCTCGAACTTTTGGTATGGAACTTTCATTTGACGAAAAAGATCGAGGAATCATCACTATGCCTTACAATCCCGATTTAGATCATGGGGAGAGGGGTATTCATGGTGGAATTGTTGCCACTTTGTTAGATACGGTGGGATGGTTTACATGCGCCCTTGCTCATGGTGGTCCTGTGATCACCACCGAAATGAGCTTATATTTTCTGCAAAAAGCTGCTTCAACAGAGTTAAAAGCAAGGGGTGATATATTAAATTTGGGGCGAAAACAAGTCATTTGTAAAATGCAGTGTTGGGATGAAAAAGGTATTCGTATATCGTATGGAACAGGCACTTTTCTGATTATAAGTTCTATAGATAAATTAAAAGAAAAAAAAAATTTGAAAGATTTTAACGGCAATTAATTCGCTCGAAATAGAAAGAATAGAAAGTGTTGATCTAATTTATTTTTTTACTTCATAACCAGCTTCTTCTCTATCATAGGTTGTTTCCGAGACTCCTTTATCTTTAAGAACTTGCTTTAAAGTTCTATGTACTTCACTTTTTGGAAGGGCATCAATGAAGTCTATGAATCTGGGCACCATAAAATAAGCCATTTTCCCCTGACAATAATCAAGTAATTCTTCGGGGGTTAAAGTCTCACCAGGTTTAAACACAACTGAAACCATTACTTCGTCTTCTACAACTTCAGGAATTTTCACCGCATAGGCAGCAGATTCTAAAACTTTTTCATGTTGATTTATCACTCGTTCAATTGACCAAGGTGAAATTTCCTCACCTCTACGCCTGATAGAGTCCTTTTTTCTATCTACAAAGTAGAACCAGCCATCAGCATCTTTTGTAGCCAGATCTCCCGTGTGGAGCCATAAATTTCCGTCTTTTGCTTCTCGAATTTTATCTTTAGTAGAACCTTCATCCTTATAGTAGGTAACTTTCCTCATTTCTACCTCCCCTCGGTTTACTAAAAATACCAATTCTCCTACTTCATTAGGACCTAATAGATTTCCTTCATCATCCATAATATCTGCTTTAGTACCTCCTAGAGGTTTACCCATTGAACCTACAGGAACATTTTTTTGGAAAAAGGGACCAATTATATAACCACCGCCATCAACAGCACCATAAAATTCTTTAATCTCTACATTGAAACGTTTCTCAAACGGTATTACCAATTCTTTAGGACATGCGGCTGAAATAATTAATCTAACGTTATTTTCACTATCATTGGGGCGTTCTGGTTGTTTTAATATAAATTGTGGCATGGCACCTAATAAATTAAAGGATGTAATATTATATTTTCTACAAATATCCCAAAGTCGGCTTGCACTAAACCTTTTAGAAAGAACCACAGGGGTTTCTGTCAAATATCCTGGCATTGTTGTTATTTGCAGAGCGTTTCCGTGGAACAAAGGTAAACACGTGAACATAACGTCGTCTCCCCCACCCAAAAATAATCTTATTAGACCCGAAGCTGTTTGTAAAGCGTTACCTGCAAAGGTTTTTTTATAAAAAAAAGTAGTGGCCTTTGGAGGTCCGGTGGTTCCCGAAGTGTACATAAGATAACTTTTTTCATCAAAATCAACTTCAGCTTCGATATCATCATCAGGTGATTCCATTATTTCTTGAAGCGATATCATGCCATCCGGAAGCCTAAAATCTGCTGGCGCTTCATTAACATCCACTATAACATTTTTAATTTTAGGTGATTCATCTTTAATGTCTAAATATGCATCAATCATGCTCCAGTGTATCACTAAAATCTTTGAATCACTATGATCAATAATATATTGTAACGTTACTCCTTTTAAAGCAGTATTTATTAACACAGCATATCCTCCAAGCTTCCACGTCGCAAATAAAGTAAATAAAAATTCAGGAGAATTAATTTCCATTAATGAGAGCCCAACACCGGCTTTCAATCCAAATTTTGATAATCCATTTGCTACCCGATTTGAATATAAATGCATATCCCGATATGTATATTTTTCATCAATGCCCTTATCAAAATCTCTTATATAGGTTAAGAAAACCTTGTCTCCCACAGTTTCAGCTTTATTTTTCACTACATCATTAAATGTAGTTGTTTCAGTTATTTTAAATTCAGACAAAATTTCATCCTCTTAATTATTTAACCTTCTCTTTTTGAGTTTTATTACACTTACTTAAAGAACGAAATAATAAAAAAGTAATTGATAAAAATTTATCCCTTGATTTTATGTTCAATATTCATTCTCAGCGAGTTAATCATCTTTAGGGTGATTAAGTATTTTACTAATATGAAGATCTATTAGTTGCTGTCTAACTTCTTGTAGGGTCGGGTCATTGAACCTATTTTCTAATTCATTTGGGTCATTTTTAAGATCATAAAATTCTACAGGTTTTAGATTATGAGTTCTTACCACCAATTTATACCGTTCATTTCTGACCATAGTATATTGGAGAACTTGACTGAAAACAACATTTTTTCCTTTTTGTGCATTCTGATCTTCAGGACCAGCTAAAACTTGAGGAATCAGGGATCTTCCTTCAGAATTTTCTAAAGTTTTTGCTTTAGCAATATCGAGTAGAGAAGCAGCGATATCGATATGATCGGTAAGACCTTTACACTGCCACCCATCCGTACTACCTGGGGGTTTAATAATAAGCGGAATCCTTAAGGCTCCTTCATAAAATACAATTTTATGACTCATCATATGATCTCCGAGCATCTCACCATGATCAGAAGTATATATAAGCCAAGTATTATCTAATAACTCTTTTTCTTCTAATGTTTTTATAATCTTCCCAATCCATTCATCAATTAAAGTAATCTTTCCATAGTAATAAGTTTTCATAAGCTGGTTTTGACTTTCCGTCATCCCATCAAGCCCACTCCAGTTTAATACAAAATTAACATTACCTGGATAAGGTTGTTTGGGTTTTTCTAAAATTCCTACTGGCATCTCTTCTGCTTTATATTTATTTCGATACTCTTGTGTTGAATCAAAAGGATCGTGAGGTCCTGGAAAACATATTTGAAGATAGAAAGGTTTTTTCCTATTATAATTATGTATCCATTCTACAGCTTTTTGACCTGTGTAACTATCTAATTGATCTTCTGAGGGGAGAGGAGAGGGAGGCAATTTCCATGGTTTAGCTTCACCGCGCGACCATTCTGTATAATATTCTATTAAATACTTACGATGATCCTTTAACAATCCTTTTTCTTTTAAATAATCTGTATAAGGAGAATTAATCCTAGCAGAAGCTATAGGTCCGGTGATTTCATGAATATCTTCAAAGCCCCATTCCCTTAATACATCAATCTTATCATTGGTATGGCTCCATCCCGAATTTGCCCGATGTTCGTATAAATGAGTTTTTCCTATTACAGCTGTATGGTACCCCGCATCTCGAATATTTCTTACGTGACTTTGGCTTAAACTACTAGCCTCCATATTATTATTAATTACCCCATGCTCACTAACATATTTTCCTGTCATCAGAGTAGCCCGAGCTGGGATACATAATGGTGAATTGGTAAAACATTCGGTAAATACAACCCCTTCAGATGCAAGCTTATCAAGATTAGGCGTTATCACTACTGGATCACCCATACACCCCAATATATCACCTCTATGTTGATCGGGAAAGATAAAAATGATATTTGGCTTTTTGTTCATATTTTCTAATCTCACTAAGTAGTTTATTATTAGTTTACATTAGCTTAACATATTATATTATTGTAAAATAAAATAGAAAAATAATATAAAAGTAAATAATAAAAATTTATCTTTTTACCTCATAACCGGCTTTTTCTCGGTCATAAGTCGTTTCGGTGACCCCATGTTCTTTGAGGAATCGTTTCATTATCCTGTGAACTTTGCTTTTTGGGAGTGCTTCTACAAAATCAATGAAACGAGGGATTTGGAAATATGCAAGCTTATCTTGAAGATAATCCAATAGTTCTTCAGCTTCCATTGTTTGATTCGGTTGCAATACTACAGCAACCATTACCTCATCTTCAGCATAATCTTCTCCAACTTGATGCCCTTTTATACCATAAGCAGCAGATTCCAGTACTTTATCATGTAGGTTAATTGCTCGTTCAATAGACCATGCTGCTATGTTTTCTCCACGTCGCCGGATTGAATCTTTCTTTCGATCTACAAAGAAGTACCATCCATTCTCGCCTCTAGTCGCTAAATCTCCCGTGAGAAACCACATCCTACCATCTGCGGCGGTCTGGATTCGCGCAGCTGATGCTTCTGGATTCTTATAATAACTCACTTTTCTCTGTTCTTTTTCATCCTGTTTAACTTCAAAGACTAATTCTCCAACGGTCTCCGTACCTAAAATATTCAGATCATCGTCCATTATTTCTGCAATAGTACCCTCTGGTGGTTTTCCCATAGAGCCCACTGGGGCATTTGGGTCACCTCCGGCCCCTAAACTGAAACCACCCCCATCTACTGCACCGTATCCTTCAAATAATTTTAGACCAAACCTCTCCTCAAAATCTCTTACCAACTCTTTTGGAGCAGCAGCAGAACCAACATAAACAACTTTATGGTCTTTATCATTTGGGCGTTCCGGCTGTTTCATTAGATACTGTGGCATTGAACCCAAAACATTAAATGTGGTTACCTCATATTTTCGTACTATATCCCAGAGTCTTGAAGCTGAAAATCGTTTAGAAAGCACGACAGGAACTTCACCATAATACCCAGGCATTGCGCATAATTGAAGCGCGTTTCCATGAAATAAAGGCAAGCATGTATATAATTTAGATCCTGGTTGTGCTATTCTACTAGCCCATAACATTAATCCGAGGAGGGTAATTCCATACATTCCTCTGTGAAAAAAAGTCGTGGCTTTTGGGAGTCCTGTTGTTCCAGATGTATAGATTAATGTAGCCATATCGTTTGGATCTATTTTAACATCAGTATCTTCATCAGATGCATCCATAAATTTTTGAAGAGATATTAACCCCTCAGGTAACTTAAAATCTTCAAGTGCTTCATTCATATCTACTAGCACATGCTCAATTTTTGGTAACTGATCCTTTATATTCAAACAATTATCCAATAAGGACCAATGAGTTGCTAAAAGTTTACTGTCAGAATGGTCAATGATGTATTGTAAGCCATCCCCCTTCAATCCTGTGTTAACCAGCACAACATAAATCCCAATTTTCCAGGCACCAAATAAAAGAAAAAGAAATTCGGGACTATTAATTTGATAGAGAGAAATTCCGTCTCCTCGTTTCAAGCCTACCTTTAATAGAGCATTTGCAACTCGGTTGGATTGTAAATGCATATCACGATAGGTATAGGTTTCATCGATGTCCTTGTCAAAATCTCTAACGAATGTTAGGTAAACTTTATCACCGATAACTTCTGCTTTACGTTTTACTAAATCAGCAAAACTGGTTGTGGGTGTAATATTATTCTTTTCTTGTAAATTCTTTCTGAATGTTTCAAATGACATTATTTTTCAAAACTTAGTAGTATTTTTATTTTTAAAGAATAGTATAAAATATAATAAATTGTTGATTTGCTTCATTCTATTATCTTTAAATGAAGATTGACAAAAGAAAATGTTGTTAATAGATTTATCTCTATAAAATTGTTAGAGAGAATAAAATAGCTAGATTTGTTATTAATTAATTTTATGTTAAATATTAACCTATAACACATATCTTACAATTATTAATTTAAAAGTGAAAAAAGTGGGAGAACAGAAGAAAAAAATTAGGGGAGGGGCGGTAGTAGTAAAATGCCTTCTCGAGGAATCAGTCAAAAAAATATTTGGGATAACTGGCGGTCAACTCATAACAATATATGATGCCGTATACAGCTGGGGTCGGGAAAAAGGGATTGATACCGTTATGTTTCGACATGAGCAAGCAGCAGCTCATGCAGCTGATGCGTGGGCTAGGGTAACTAATACGCCTGGAGTGTGCATGGGGACGGTTGGTCCTGGTGCAACACACTTAGTACCTGGTGTAGGGGCTGCCTGGAGCGATAATATTCCTGTAATCACTATAGTACCACAGGTAAGAAGTCGAGAATTTGATAAATTCGCACTACAAGGAGGTTTAGATCAAGTAACAATGTTTAAACCTATAACTAAATACCAAAAAAGTGTTAATAAGATAGAAGAGATTCCTGATGCAGTCCGTAAATCTTTTAGGGAAGCTACAGGAGGTCGTCCTGGACCCGTATTATTAGAATTGGATGAAGATGCATTATATGGAGAGATTGAAGAAGATAAAATATCAATTCTTGCCAGAAATCAATACCGGGCAATCAAAAATCCTGCTGTTGATAGGCAATTGATCAAAGAGTCTTTGGATTTACTAATAAATGCGAAGAAACCTTTAATTGTCTCAGGGGGAGGTGTTGCTCGTGCTGAAGCGTGGGATGAGTTACAAAAATTCGCAGAATACTTACAAATCCCTGTTCTAACATCAATTATGGGTATTGGTACTATATCAAATCAATCAAAATGTCATATGGGAATAGGAAGAGGACCACTAAATTTGACAAGTGATGCTGATGTGATTTTAAGTCTTGGCTGTAAATTTTCTTTTGTATTAGGACTCGGCGCAGAGCCAAGATGGAAAGATTCACAAACATTAATACAAGTTGATATTGATCCTAGCATGATTGGACGAAACAAACCAGTTACCTTAGGAATAGTGGGTGATTGCAAATCATTCTTAACTCAAATTCTTGATGAGGTAAAAAAAATAAAAAAAATCGAGACTAGTGAATGGTTAGATAAGCTAAATGAAGCCAAGAAGCAATCCGAAATAACAATGAGAAAGGTGGTTTCAAATGATAGCATTCCGATGGATCCATTAAGAATGGCGAAAGAAGTTTTAGAGTTTATTGATGAAGATGCAATATTAATCCTTGACGGAGGGAATATTACTGGGAGTGCCTATGCTCAACTTAATTTATACAAGGACAGGAAACCGTTATCGACGCTTCAGGCTATTGGTATGGGGCACTTAGGGACCTCAGTACCTTATGGTATCGGTGCTAAGCTGGCAAAACCAGAAAAGCAAGTAGTTTCAATTTCGGGGGATGGTAGTTTTATGATGAATATTCAAGACTTAGAAACCGCTGTACGATTGGGCTTGAAAAATTTGATCTTTGTGGTGGGGAACAACAGCGCATGGGGTATGATTAAAGATATTCAGAGAAGTTGGCTTGGTAAGCGTTATATAGATACGGATATCCCTGAGTTTGATTATGGAAAATGTGCTGAGGGATTTGGATGTTATGGTGAATCCGTTTCAGACCCCAATGAACTAAGAAGTGCACTTGAACGTGCTAAAAATTCAAACAAACCAGCAGTTATTGATGTTAAAGTTAAGTATTGATCCTTTGATTTCAATAAAAAATAAATCTCTAAACGGTAAAATATTACCGCATTTTATCTTTTTATCTCATAACCCGTTATAGAAATATTTATAACTTCTAAAAAAAAGATAATAATAACAAAAGATGATTCAATAATCTCTAAAATATTTGAGGGGATAATTTTAAAAATTGAAAAATAAAAAGTTATTCACCATATTAGCAATTCTCCTTCTAATTTCTTGCTTCTTCAATCTCAAATTCAACCCCTCTGAGAATCAAAATAATGCTAAGCTTAAAAATGAATATGGTTTAAAGAACTCTAAAATATCAGAAAAGTTCTCAATTGATGGTAATCAAGGGTGGATTGATTTTAGAACTGAGGGAAATTGTTCTGGGTCAGGACTCTACGGTGATCCTTATGTTATAGAAGATTTAATAATAGATGGTGGGGGATTAGGAACTGGTATAATAATTAAAAATTCGGATGTCTATTTTAAAATTGAGAATACAACGACTTACAATTGTGATATTGGAATCGAGTTCGAAAATGTAAGTAATGGTACCTTGGTGAAAAACAACTGCTCTAGAAATAATGATTACGCAATCTATATATCTGGAAATCATAATAATATTTCTAATAACCTTGCTAGTGTCAAACGTGATGCATGTATACGTCTAAATGGTACCTATAATAATATTTCAGGAAATAATATGACAGATAGCAGTCGCGGACTTTGGTTGTGGGGTTCATATAATATAGTTTCGAATAATTTAGTAGAAAATTGCACATCTGGTATTTCTATACACGATGGTTATAATAACATTTCCAATAATAATATCGTCAATATTGAACAATCTAATCCGATAGACATCTTTTCAGATTATAATATTGTTAGTAATAACATAATTATGAATAGCATAGTAGGTATAGGAGTTAGTGGGAGTTATAACAATATTTCAAGAAATATCTTGTATGATAATTATCTTTATGGTGTTGATCTCCGTGAAGATGGAGGTTATAATTTAGTTTATGCAAATAATATTACTGAAAGCAGACAGGGAATAATATTAAATGGTAATTATCATAATATCTCAGGAAATGTAATTGTAAATTGTGGATTACGTATTGGTTCATGGACATTAAATAGTTTGACTTCACATATTATTGATAGTACTAATTTAGTAAATGGCAGACCTTTATATTACTATAGTAATAAAACAGGATTAGGGGTTGATAATTTTACCAATGCAGGGCAGGTTGTATTGATTAATTGCAATTATTCAATAATCTCTAACATGGATATTTCCAATACTAATAATGGGATTTCGTTATACTATTGTTCTGAAAATATAATTTCAAATAACAAATTACATAATAATATTGACTATGGATTTTATTCATCTAACTGTCACTACAATAATTACACAAATAACAGTTGTTTTAATAATACATATGGATTGGGTATAGGTGGGTTTTGGAATAATGTTTCAAACAATAAGATTAATAATAATGAAAAATATGGGATATCTTGTGGAGGGGAGTACAATATACTATTTAATAATTCCTTGAATTCCAACTATTATGGAATTGTAATTGGAGGGAATAGTAACACACTTAAGAATAATAAAATGAAAGCATGCGGGATAATTGTGCCTTATAGTATACCACAACAATTTGCTGATATTACATCACACACAATTGAAACTACAAATCTGATAAATGGAAAACCCCTCTACTTTTATGTGAATAAAACTGGATTAAGTGCAATTGACTTTGCAAATGCGGGACAAATATTATTAATAAATTGTAATAATTCTCAAATAGCAAATTTAGATCTTTCAAATGGTTCTTTAGGAATATTACTAAGTAATTGTTTTTATAGTACTCTCACGAATAACAATTTTTCATATAACAATAATTATGGAATCTTGTTATTTAAGAGTAATTACACTACCATCAGAGGAAATTTCATTAATAATTGTGAAAATGGAATCTATATTTATGATAGTAATGATAATATCATCTCTGGAAATAATGTCAATTACAATCAAAGACTATTTGGGAGTATTTTTAAAGAAGGAAGTGGGATATATGTTGCTTTAAGTCATAGAAATCTAGTTATAGATAATAATATAAAAAACAATGATTATGGCTTAAATTTTGAATGGGATTGTTCAAATAGTACCATTTCAGGAAATATAATTACTAACAATAGTTATAATGGATTAAAAATGGAGCTAGGAATTCAAAATGAAATTTCAAGAAACGTTATAATGTACAATTCAAAAGAATTAATTTTCGGATTCTCTTTTAATGCATTCGAATTGCGTCACTCTGAAAACTGCACAATCGAAGAAAATGATATTTCATTTAATCACTATAATGGAATGTATATGCAGTATTGCTTCAATAACTCGATTACTAAGAATACGATTGAAAATAATGGGGAAATTGGATTAGCAATAGGGATTGAAGAGTACGGAGGGAGTTGGGATAATCTCATCTATTATAACATTTTTAGTAATAATGGTTTAAATGCTGAAGATAATGGTGTTAATAATACATGGGATAACGGATCCTTTGGTAATTATTGGGATGACTACATTGGTATTGACTCTGATGATGATGGTGTTGGAGATACGCCATATTATATTCTAGGGATCGCAGGAAGTCAAGATAATTATCCTCTAATGGAGCCACCAATTTTTGATAAAAAAACGACACCAACAATTTCCAGTTACGATATTATTGTTCTCATCTGCATTTCATTCGTTACAATCTCCATGTTTTTTGGAAAGAAAGTAAGAAAAAAGAACACTGATTTAAATTTAAAATATTGATTTTTGTATCTCAAAATAGAGAATATTTCATCTTAAAAATCATCTTTTTATTTTATAACCAGCTTTTTCTCGGTCATAAGTATCCTTAGTAACTCCGCGTTCTTTGAGGAATCTCTTCATTATCCGATGGACCTTCGATTTTGGCAACTCGTTTACAAAATCAATAAAGCGAGTTATTTGGAAATATACTTGCCGAAGAGTTAAACATCCAAGATATGTTAACCTCAAACTTAAATTTAATGGGTTATTTATATTGGGCTTATGGAAAAAATAGGCTAGCGATAGAATATTTTGAACGCGGTTTAATGCTTTCTGAAAAATGGGGTTTCATCTTTTTTATGGCTCAATCCCTCACGTGGCTTATTTGGGCATATATTGATGAGAAATCTCGTGAAATAGCAAATCGATACTTTTCTCGTTTATCTGATCTCTACAATCAAACAAAGGAAAAGGGAGAAGTTGATATATATTCCTGGTATTTAGTTTCAAAAGCTTATATGATGAAAACGAGTTCAAGAATGCGTGATCGTGTAGAAGCTCAAGCGTTATTTAGAGAAATGATAGATCTTGCATCAGGAGATGGTATAGTTGTCTCTATGGGTAAATTATGTGATCTTTTACTAGAAGAATTAGCATTATATAATGATCCAGAAATATTAGATGAGATTACACCACTCATCACTAAAAGCTTAGAATTGGCGGAAGAAGCACACAATTATCGTTGGTTGGCTAATACAAAATTATTACAGGCAAAATTAGCGTTAATTCAGATGAATATCGAGGAAGCGAAAAGATTAATGGTAGAAGCACAAAATATCGCTGATTTACATGGTCTTAGTTTATTAGCATGGTGGATTTCAAGCGATCACGATAAGTTACTAGAACAAGTAGATGCTTGGGATAGAATCAAAAATGAGGAAGCACCCATATCAGAAAGGATTAAATTGGCATCAGCCAATAGTGTTTTAGAACGCATTCAAGGAAAACATGCTATGGAACCTGCTGAATCGGTTGATGAGCAATCTACGGTTCTCTTGATTCTAGCAGAAGGGGGGGTTCTCGTCTTCTCATATCCTTTTTCTAAGGAATGGAGGATTGACGAAGATCTTTTTAGTAGCTTCTTATCAGCTTTTACATCCTTTAGTACTGAGTTTTTTTCCAAAGGGCTCGATCGAGTGAAATTTGGTGATGATATGATGCTTATGGAGTCGATTGGCTCTTTTTCATTTTGCTATTTGTTTAAAGGTCAGACCTATATAGCGAGACAAAAACTTACCAAATTTACAAAGGAGCTACAACACAATACATCATTATGGCAGAGTCTCGAACAACATTATAAAACAAGTCAAGTTCTTGAATTAAAAGAGAGTCCTCAGCTTGAATCATTGATTACGGAAATATTTATGAGTAATAGTTAAATTAAGATTGGTATGAAATTTCACCTTTATAAATTAGTAACTCTAATATTGGTGAGCTTAATTATGGGATATTTGGTGATATTTTTATAAGCACTATAGAATTTGAACTTTCACCAGAAGAACAAGATTTTCAAGACCGAGCCATCAAGGAAGAAAGCATATTAAGAAAAAATCCTAATCAAAGTCTAGGTACTCAAATAGAAAAACTAGCATTTGACTGTCCAGATAAAACGGCTCTCTTTTTTGATAATAATTCTTGGACGTGGGATTCCGTTAATGCAGAGTGTAATAGGGTTGCTAATTTGTTTCGGAAATTCGGTCTTAAAAATGGTGATACTATTTCATTAATGATGGAAAATAGCCCAGAATACCTATTTTTAACGGGTGGAATAAATAAAGTTCAAGGTGTGAATGCTTTGATTAACACACACCAAAGAAAACAGGCTTTGATTCATGCTTTTAACATTAGTAACCCAGAATGGATAGTCGTTGATGACGATTGTCTTCCTTATTTATTAGATTGATTTTAATCAAAATTAAATCATTAAACGGTAGAATTGAAGTATGCTACCAGTTTTAGGGTCTTTGGATTAATTCTACTATTATACCAAATGTTTTTTCTGTATCCATATAGGCGAATTTTCCCCCACCTATTTTACCATAAAATAAAATTCCTATTCTTTTTTGCTCAAATTCACTTATATAAGGATTTACATCATCAACATAAATTCCAATATGGTGAAGCCCTTCTCGTCCCTGCTCTAAAAAATCTTTGTATGGACTATCTCCCTCTTTCCACTCTATTAATTCAGCTTGAGTGTCTCCTAATTGACTAAATCCTGCTTTTGCTTTGAGATACGCTTCATTACCCTTATATTTAGTTGGGAATTCTACTGCTGGCTAAAACGTAAAGGAAGAAAGACCATATATTTCCTCCATAACCTTAGCTTGTTTCTCGATGTCTTTGTATACAAATCCCAATTGGTCAACTTTTAGTGGTCCAAAATCAATATTAAATTTCTCCATAATGAACATTGGTTTTCCTTCTATTTAAATATAATAAATCCCTGTATTTGTCTAGCATTACAAAAATTAACGGGCTTTACTTAAATCTGTGATCAATGAAATTTTTAATTGATAAAGTTCTCAGTTTTCTAAAATTGTTTTTTAAAAATTGTATAATGTTTAATATATTGTTGATTTAATATTTTATAACTTAATAATTATGTCTAAGAGTTATTATCTAAAGAGGATAAATGAATTATGCCATGGGAAGATGTAAAGGATATACTAAGACCTGAAGAGGGTCTTGTTCATATGGGTGTAATGAGAGTTGATACATCCAAATGTGATAAGTGTGAATTATGTATGCAAAACTGCCCATTCCGCTGCTGGACGAAGGATGAGGAGGGCTATCCTATATTAAAAGAAAAATATGCATGCTTCAGTTGTTATAACTGTAAAGTAGCATGCCCAAATGATGCTGTTATTATCGTAGATAGTTACCATGTAGATGATGGGTTTTGGAAGACTGAACCTCACCCATTACCCGCAAAAATGCCCCTTGAACCGAAAGATGCCGATGGAAATCCAACAGAATGGAATGAAATTGAGAAAATTGTTATTAATCGCCGAAGTGTAAGAAATTTTAAGGACAAACCAGTACCAGAACCATTAATTCAGAGAGTTCTAGAAGCGGGAAGATTTGCACCAAGTGCGGGTAATTGTCAACCTTGGAAATTTATTGTCATTACTGATAAGGCATTAATAGAAGAAATTGATAAAGTAACATCAAATATTCTTGCAATGATGTATAATGCATATATAGATGATAAGGCAGTAAAGAATTTAGTGCCAATGGTCGAAGGCCCGCCTCGTAGCGTTGCAGGCGTTGATCCACGGGTTATTCTTGGAGGTATGGGATCAATTACTGAAAATGAAGATGCAGAGCCAAGCTTATATGCCCCTGCTGTGATATTGTTAATTGCAGATGAAAGATCTATAGGTAGTCCTCAAATTAACATCGGAATTTGTGGACAGAATATGAATTTAGTGGCAAACTCATTAGGAATTAAAGCCTGTTGGAATGGTTTTATAGCTGCAGGAATTAATTTTCATCCACCTTTCAGAAAAAAGTTTGGTATCAAACAACCTTGGACTTGTATAACTTCAATGTGCCTTGGTTATCCAAAATTCAAACAAGAAGGAATAGTACCCCGTGAATTCAGACCAGTTGCTTGGTTCCGTGAAGGAGCAGAGGAACCTGAAATACAAGAATAATTCTATAATAACAAATAGGTTCTGAATCAGTGACATATTTGGTTCCTACAATATTTTCTATTTTTTCATAAACATTCAGAATTTCGTTCATGATTTATCCATTCATCTTATGATTTTAAATACTTTTTTAAAAAACTTAATAACAAAAAGAGAAGAAACTTAGATTTAAATATATTTTGAAAAGTTAATCGATCTTAATTTTGTCGATGTTGAAGATTAAAAAAAAACTTTTAATAATACTCACAATCAACAATAATTGTTAATTACAAAATGGAATCTAAAAATATAAATTAGGGTTTTAAAAATAATAAAAAGAAGGTTATAAAAATGGTCGATTTAGACTTAGCAAATGAAGTTAAAGAACTGACAGAAAAAGGTACCATGAAAGATGATCCAAAGAATATTCTTAAATTAATGGAGCTCTTGAAACAGGTTTCAGTTGAAGATGAAGAATTAAAAGAAGAGTTAGAGGATATGGATAAAATTGTTGGCCAAATGGTCATTACTGATAAAGATTTCAAGTACTGGCTTAGCTCTGGAGAGGGAGTTTTTGATTATGGCGAAGGAGAAACTGATGATCCCACATTCACAATGAAAGCTAATTGGGAAACAATGGGGGGCATGATGTCGGGAGAAGTTGATGGTACTGCAGCATATATGTCTGGCGATCTTGTTATAGAAGGCAATCTCCAAGACACAATGGCTTATGGAGAATTTATGCGAATAGCTGTTGAGGCTATGCAAAAACTTGGTCAAGAATGATCAGATAACAGAAAAAATAATAAAAAATTTTTAATTTCTTTTTTTTAGCTAAATTATAATTTGATAATTATTATCAATTATTATCAATTATATTGCATTATAATTTTGTAGTATTTAATTAGATAAGTTGATACCCATGAGTGATAAGATTTATGTTTATAGTGTTGGAATGTCTAAATTTGGCAAATTTCTTGACAAAAGTATTAAAGATTTGACTGCTGAAACGCTTAAATCCGTCAAAAGCGACAATGATATTGATTTGAGTAATATTGAAGCAGCGTGGTTTTCTAATACATGTTGGGGAATGACAGATTTTCAGCATAGCATCCGAGGGCAAGTAGCGCTTACCTCAAATGGTGTAGATAAAATACCAATAACAAATGTAGAGAATGCATGCGCTAGTGGGAGTACTGCATTTAATGGAGCATGGACAGCGATAAAAGCAGGAGTGTTTGACTGTGCGTTAGCTATAGGTGCTGAAAAAGTATATCAGGAAGATCGAGCCGCTATGATGAAAGGCTTTATAACTTATACGGATGTTGAAAGAACAAGAACACTTATGGAACAAATGCAAAAGATGGCAGCCAAGCAAAGAGCAGAAAAAGCGGCAAGTCAAAAAAGTGATGAAAAACAAAAAAAAAAGGGAGGTCATTCAGTCTTCATGGATTTCTATGCAGCAGGAGCACGAGCTCATATGAAAGAATATGGAACTACACAACGACAACTTGCCGCAATCGCAGCAAAGAACCATAACAATTCCACGATGAATCCACTTGCTCAATATACCTTCCCTATGACGGTAGATCAGGTTATGGAAGATTATGAAGTTGCTTATCCATTAACTAGAGCAATGTGCGCCCCAGTAGGCGATGGTGCTGCAGCTGCAGTTCTCTGTTCTGAAAAATTCTTAAAAGAACACCCAAATGATAAAGCAATATTAATACGAGCTTCAATTCTACGATCTGGTTCTTGGCAAAGAGATAATGTGTCTAAACGAGCTTCTACAGCTGCTTATAAAATGGCAGGGCTTAGCCCAAAAGATATAAACGTTGCTGAAGTTCATGATGCAACGGCTTATGGAGAACTGGAACAGATTGAACAGATGGGTTTTTGCCCATTAGGAAAAGGAGGGCCATTTACCGAGAGCGGGGAAACAGAGATTGGAGGTAAGATTGCTGTGAACACAAGTGGGGGCTTATTATCTCGTGGACACCCTCTAGGTGCTTCTGGTTTAGCACAAATCTATGAGCTTGTGACTCAATTACGTGGAGATGCTGGCAAAAGACAAGCTGATAACCCTAAATTTGCCCTAGCTGAAAATGGTGGCGGAACTATAGGTTCAGGACCAGCAGCTATGTGTGTGCATATATTAGAAGCGCTTTAAAATATTTTCAAATTTTATTTTTCACTTTAAATTTTCAAATTGAACTGATATTAGATTTTATTTAATTAAATCTGTGAAAAAAATGAAATTTGACCACCCCGAACCAATACCCATAATCTTTGATACCGATATGGATTTGGATTGTGATGATGCAGGTGCTCTTGCTGTGCTTCATGCCCTAATGGATTTTAATGAAACTAAAATTTTAGGAGTTATAGTTGACGTGCCATTTGAAGCTTCGGCAAAGTGTGTGATGATAATTAATAATTATTACAATCGTCCTGAAATTCCAGTTGGATTATTGGAAAATACAGACTACGAGAAGGGGAAAAAATATCAATTATACAGAGGTGCTAAAAAACGTATAGGTGAATTTAGAGATTATTACACTGAAGCTATTGTAGAACATTATTCATCAGATTTTACAAAAAGTCAAAAGATATGGGAATCGGTTAACTTATATCGGCATTTATTATCAACCTCAGAAGATCATTCTGTTGTTATTGTCGCTGTAGGATTGCTTACCGCATTAAAAGCTCTTTTGGATTCACCCCCAGATGATCTCTCTCCCCTAAATGGGATAGATCTTGTAAGCTTGAAAGTAAAGAAACTAGTTACAATGGGCATTGGCAGGTTCCCAAGCGCTCAAGCAGAATTTAATTGGCTAATGGACTGGGAGAGTGCACGATTTATTATTAGCCATTGGCCTACTGATCTAGTAGTACAATCTAATGGCACTGAGTTCTTAATAGAAACTAAATTGTCTATTAAAACACCAGAATCAAACCCAGTTCGAAAAATCTATGAAACCTATCTAAAAAGCCCTAGAAGAGGGAATTCTAGTTGGGATCTCATAACAGCTCTTTATGGCGTAAGAGGTTCTGAGCCGTACCTTGAGGAGAAAAAAGGTTATCGGTTAATCCTTGAGCCTGAACTAGGTAAAAATCACTGGGTTCCAGCTGAAAATCAGGAATTTAATCACTCATTTTTAGTTTTAAAACCTCCAAGGATAAGACTTAAGAAAGCTATAGAAGATTTATTAACAAAATTACCAAAGAAAAAACGATAAGTACTAAGCTAGAAAAGTCTGATACTTTATTTATTTTTATTAAGTATACTCGAAAAACTTTTAAATTTCGAGTATATTATTACATTATGATAATTTCAGAAAAAATAATTTTGAAAATTGGATCTAAAGGAGAAATATTTCCTCCGAAAAAAATCCGGGAAAAACTTGGACTGACGCCTAATCAACCAATTTTAATGACTGTTCATAGAGATAAATTAATTATCAGAAAATTACATTCAATCGATAATATTTTAAGTACACCATCAAAAGTCAAGATAAGTTATCATGCATGGAAACAATTCAAGGAAGATTTGACTGAGGAAATAGAACGATGAAGATCCTTTGGGACACTACATACTTTTTACCTCTTATAAAAATTTCAATAGAGGGAATACCAGATAATTTATTATTAAAACTTCTTATCGAATCTAAGAATGAATTCTTCTATTCGGACCTTTCAATTTTTGAAATCATTGCAAAAGGATTAAAAATCATCACAAGGGAAACCGAAGTAACACTTCAAGATATAATGAACGGAATTGATGCTATACAAAACGATTCTCGGCTGCAAACTTTAACATGGTCAGATAATCCCCTAATAATCGAATTAGCTTATAATCTTAAAGCTATTCATAATGATACAATTGATTGCATTATTTATGCAACGGCAATTTGTAAGTGCGATTGTATAATAACGATGGATCATAATTTTTATAATAAAATAAGGGGAGATGACTCTATTATCAAAGAAATCAAATCTTTAAACAAAAATTTCCAATTCTGGTTCGATGATCTCTCAAAAAACCCGATTCCATTAAAAAAGTAAAAAAATATAAAATTTAAATACGTTTTATCTTATATCCCGTTTGTTCTCTATCATATGTCGTTTCAGTTATCCCGCGTTCTTTAAGAAAACGCTTCATTATTCTATGAACTTCACTCTTCGGGAGTTTTTCTACAAAATCAATGTATCGCGGGATCATAAAATATGCCATTTTACCTTGGCAGAAATCTAATAATTCTTCTGGTGTCATCGTTTCTCCCGGCTTTAACACAACAGAAACCATTACCTCATCTTCACCTAATTCTGCTTTAATACCATAAGCAGCAGATTCTAAGACTTTATCATTTTGATTTATTATGTTTTCAATACTAAAAGAAGCGATGTTTTCACCACGTCTCCTAATTGAATCTTTTTTTCTATCAACAAAGAAAAACCAGCCATCCTTATCTACATAAGTTAGATCCCCAGTATGAAACCACTTTTGCCCATCCTTAGCGACTTGTATTAAGTTTTTTGATGCATCATCATCCTTATAATATTTAACTTCTCTCTGCTTGAGTTCATTTTCTCTTACTAGGAATACTAATTCTCCGACTTTTTCTGGATCCAGAAGATTTCCATCATCATCCATTATTCCAGCTGTAGTACCAGGAAGAGGTTTTCCCATAGATCCGACAGGGGCATCATCAGCACCCCCTGTTGTAAGCATAAAACCTCCTCCATCAGTAGCACCATAACCTTCAGAAATTTTTACACCAAACCTCTCTTCAAAAGCAACCCATACTTCTCTGGGACAAGCTGCTGAGCCTATCACTTTAACATTATGATCCTTATCATTTGATCTTTCAGGTTGTTTCATTAAGATAGGGATCATAGCGCCTAAGGCATTAAATCTAGTAACTCCGTATTTACGACATATATCCCAGTGTCTGCTTGCACTAAATCGTTTACTAAGGATAACAGGGGTTTGAGCTGCATAACCAGATAAGCAAGTTAAGAATAAAGCATTTGAATGGGCCAATGGTAAACAAGTAAACAGCATATCACCTGAATCAGCCATCAAAGAAGACATACTTACAAGAGTTTGAAGACTCAAACCCCCAAGTAATTTACCTTGCCAAAATGTAATTGCTTTAGGAAGACCTGTCGTGCCAGCAGTGTACATTAGCATACAAATATCATCCAAACTAATCTCTACATCAATATCTTCATCTGAAGCTTTCATAACTTCCTGGAGTGAATATGCACCATCGATTAATGTAAAATTATCAGGTGCTTCATTTAAGTCCACTATAATGTATTTGATTTTAGGAGCTTGATCTTTAATATCCATAAAGGCTTGTAATAACGACCAATGAATAATGATAGCAGAAGCATCAGAGTGATCCAAAATATATTTCAGACCATCTCCTCTTAAAGCTATATTAACCATAACAGAATACATACCTGCTTTCAAGGTTGAAAAAACTGTTAATAAAAATTCAGGAGAATTAATTTCCATTAAAGCTACTCCCTCACCTTTTTTGAGACCTAAATTAAAAAGACCATTTGTAAGACGATTTGATAATAAGTGCATATCTTTATACGTGTAATTTTCAACAATTCCTTGGTCAAAATCTCTTATATAAGTCAAGTACTTTTTTTCTCCTACAGTATCTGCCATATGCTTAAAATAATCTCGATAAATGGTTCTCCTTGATAATCTAAATTTTTTTGTTTCTTGCATTCTCTTTAACCTTTTTTTTGACTTTTCAAATATAAAATTAGAAAAAAAGATAGAATAAAAATATTGCTTAATACTAATCTTCTACGAGATGTTCTGTATAATCATGGTCGTATGAATACAAATGGAATTTGTTTGGGCTTAAGAGATAATTTGGATCCACGGTTTTTTTCATGTCTTTAAAGAATTGCATAAATTCAGGAGTGTACGCTCCTGCTTCGACGATGGACTGACTAATTGATTCTCCGAGCCAGTAATGTGCTGCTCCATACTTAACTTGATGCCTGATTTTTTTATGCCAGATGTTCATCGTAGCTTCACGATTTTCATCCGTATTATCACCACCAAGCCCACCTACAATCACACAGTTTCCATTGGGTAAAAACATTAAGAAGGAAGCAAAAACGGGATATGGAGGATTGCCTGGTGGAAATTCTTTCTGATAATTTACATTGAATTGTACACCTTTTTGAACACTCTCATTAAGTCGTGAAATTGCAACCTTATGACATGTAGTACATGAACTCTTAGGTGGTGCCATAGAAATGTACTTTTGAAAGAAATTAAATTCTTCCTTTAAGGTAAAACTCCAATCTTTTGACAGTACCATGTCTAAATCAATTTCTTGCCACTCAAATGGTCTACTAGCATCATCTTTCAACATTATTTCATCAACTTTTTCGAGGTATACATCCAAAATTCTCTCATCTGTAGCATCAAGAGTTACCGAAACTACTGGACCCGTCAATTTTGCTCTTTTACTAGGTTTATTAACAACCTGAGCGGATAATAATTGAGTTAAAATAAATGGAAATACCATCAAATCATTAAGTCCATCCCCAACTTCCTTTCTTAACTTATGACCAAACTCAAATACCTTATTATAATCATCCTTTAAAAGCATATAATACCTTCGTGCTTTAAAGGGTGGATCCGGGAACAGCCGTAAGAATGCTTTGCACTTAATTCCCATGGTACCGACATCTCCCATGAAAAGCCCTGTGAAATCAGGAGCAACTCCATATCTACAGAATGGTGTGGCATATTGATTTGCTGCGGAACCTGTTCTCACTATCGTTCCTGAGGGGTCAGGAAGCACAACTTCGACCCCAAGACAAATATCTGGAGTTAACCCATATTTTGTGGAACTAAATCCTACAGTTGCATTTGAAAGTCCTCCACCAATAGTTGCGGAATACCCACTTCCAGGGCCAAGAATTCCTGTCGTCATTCCTTTTTTCTGTAGTTCTGAAAGCATGGAACCCCATGTAATTCCGCATCCTACAACACAATAATAATCATCCACATTAATTTCATGGATTTGATTCATTCGCGTGAGATCGAGTAGGATACCTCCTTTCGACACAGAACCCCCGACTAAGTCAGCACCACCACCCCTAGGAACCATATGTATTTTGTATTTATTAGCTGTTTTTACGATATGTGAGACTTCTTCAGTTGTTTCTGGCTTTACTATTATATCCGCCCATCTATCAGGAAATGCAGGATCAACGTTTCTCGAATATGCAGCTTTCATGAAGTCTTTATCGGATATGAAGTCTGATCCAATTATATCTTCTATTTCTTTATACGCATTTTTAACTTTGCTAATTTTTAACACCCTATTTTTTAAAAAAAATATAATAATTAGAAGATAGACCTAATAACCTAATAAAAGTTACTTACTTCTGGTGAAATTTAAAGAAAACAATTAGAAATGGGTTAAGAAGTAGTAGTATGGTTTCTGTAATATGAGCTTTCAGGGTAAAGTATATAAAGCAAAATTTCATATATTAATTAATGGGTAAATTTATGGGAATGGGAAATTAAATGGGGAAGATTGAGATTGATGATAGAGGTCGGTTAACTATACCATCCAAAATAAGGGATTCTTTAAATATAAAATCAGGAGATAGGCTGACTATTAAAATAAATCAAGATAATACAATAACTCTTCAGAAACATCCCTCAAAAAAAGAAATTTTTGAGAACCTAGTTGGTTGTATCAAAATACCCTCTGAAGAAAAACCAACCCCGGAGTCGATTAAAGAAATATGGAAAATGCAACAATAGTTTTCATAGATTCAAATTATTGGATTTACCTTTTCGACGAAACTACAGCAGAACATACTTATGTTAAAAATCATTTTGATAAAATCTATGATGAATTTCAAATTGCTATTAATATCCCGGTGATGATCGAAGTTATGCATTACCTTGTAAAGAGGTTAGGAGCTAATCTTGCTAGACCTAAATGGGACCTTTTTTCTTCAATGAATTTCAAATACGACGATTTGACATTTCAAGATTTAGATATTGTTTTTAAAGAGTTATCAGATTTTACACATACAGGGATAGGGGCTAGAGATGCAACCATATTAGCCTCAATGAAAAAGTTATCAGTTCAAAAAATATGCACACACGATAAAAGCTTTACAAAAGTATCTAACATTGAAATTATTGACCCAATCCCTTAAATCTATATATGATTTAGAATTACAAATGATTTTTGACAAATTCGATTGGAGATAAGACCTGTATTTCGAGTTTTTTAAGCATAGTTTTATTAAATGTAATAAAATAATCAGAATTTGAATTAATAGAAGATGCTGTAATCATTGCATCAGGAAGTTTAATTCTATATTGAGCATGGATTTGAGCTGCTTTTTTAGTTATATCGATATTAACAGGTATTACGTCAAAATTTAGAATGGCGCTGTTTAAAAATCGATCAGCTTCAGTGTTTTCATTTTTCATATAAAAACCTACAAGAACCTCAGTAAGGACAATTGTTGAGACTGAACCTTCAATATGCTTTTCTTCTATGGCATCAAGAATCTTTGTACAGAATCCGAAATCTTCTTCTTTATTTTTAATTGCAATAAATACATTAGTATCAAGGCAAACTTTCATTCCCACTCATCCCTTAATTTTCTTTGGAAATCAAGGCTCTTCTCAATCGGTTCGCTATTTATTAAAATATCGGACATTTTTTCTTGAATCCTTTCTAAAATAACCTTTTCCCCCTGAATTTTGAATATCACCGCATCACCAGGTTTAATTCCAAACTTTTCTCGAATTTCCTTAGGAATTACGATTTGACCTTTCTTACTTAACTTTCCAATATTCATACTTTATAGTAAGAATTGTTTTGTTAAATATTTTTCCCCATCTACTAACTGCATAGTAATGTAGTCAGTCGGTCCTTTTTCAATTTGTTATTTGTTTTAAGGGCAAACCTATCCAGCTATAAAAAAATTAACCCAATTCACTAAGCGAATTCATAAAACTGAATCTGTATGGCAGACTTTTGAAAGTTTTTATGGATCGAGCCAAGTTCTTGATTTAAAGGATAGTCCCTCGCTTGAATCACTCATATAAGAAATATTTTCGGGGAAAAATTCACTATTGGAAAAAATTAAATAAATTCCTTATTTTTCGAATGTAATGACACCTCAAAACGAAAAATTTAAGGAAACATTAAAATCTACTTTTTTTATTGATTGGAAACATCCATCAGTCTTACAAAAAGCTAAGGAGTTGACCGAAGGGATTGAAGATGATATTAATAAGGCAATTAAACTTTTTTATTTTGTACGCGATGGTATAAGATATTCAGTTAAAGATTCTCGTTTATCTTATGATAAGAAAGAATGGAAACCGAGTTTAACTCTGGAAAAAGGATATGCATTTTGCATACCTAAGGCGATTTTGTTGGCTTCGTTAGCCAGAGCTGTCGGAATTCCTTCAAAACTTCATTTTGTTGATATTGTAAACCATATGACAAGCGACAGACTCAAAAAAAATATGGGGAGCAATCTTTTCATATTTCATGGTTTTGTTGAACTTTTTTTGAATGGGAGATGGGTAGAAGCTAATTGTGCATTCGATAAAGAACTGTGCATAAGAAAAAATTTTCCGTGGGTTGATTTTGACGGGGTAAAGGATGGACTTTTTGCTAGCACAAATAATGATGGAGAACCATTTGTAGAATACATCAAGGATCGAGGGGTTTACAATGATGCACCTCATCAAGAAATAATGCAGACATGGGCTATAGAGTATCCCAACCGTTATGAAAAAAGTGGTAAACCGATATAAGGCTAAAATTTTAATAACTAATTTTAAAACTGGTGTTATAGCAGTTTCAAGAATCTTAGATTATTTTGGAAGAGAAAAAGGGAAAAATATATAATTTTAAAAAGAAAATGTAATGATACATATATAGAACACGATGCCGCTTTCAGATCTAAAATCTAAATACTCAAGGAAAGAACTTCGACGTGGACCTGCTCGTAATGGAAAAGTTGCTATGGGTAAATATTTTGGGCGAGATCATGGACCTCATACTGATTATTTTTATGGTTTCCTTGGTTTGATTTATGATGGCGTAAGTAATCTGGATACACTTAAGAGTAAAATGCGTATTTTTTTCATATCGTCTACAAGACAATTAGTAGTTGAAGAAACTGATGTAGAAGAATACCTCCAAGTTGCTAAAAGAAATAAATTAGTAAATATCAACGAGGATGGAACTATCAGTCTTACAAAAAAAGGAAGTAAGCTAACAGAATCATGTTATTATACTAATTCCCATACTTCATATTGGATGAGCATATTTTTCTCTGAAAAAACGGTTATGCTTGGGACTGCTCTATTTTTAATAGTCTTATCGTCCTTAAAAATAATCTTGGGACTCCAATTAGCCTCCCAAGGTATGATAACTGAAGGTTTTGAAAATTTAACTGATATAATCAAAATTGGGATTATAGGTGTTTTAAGTTTAAAATTAAAAAAGGATAAACTTGCGAGTTTGATTATTATCTTTCTAATGATGATAACTGGAGGTGTTATGGTTTGGTCAGGAATAGAGGCTTTATTCGATCAAACTCCAATTACTCCAACTGTACAATCATATCTATTAGGATTTGGTTCAATGGGAGTAAATGGTGGGCTAATGTTTCTCAAAGGAATTGTAGGTAGAAATTCAGGGAATCTGTCTATCTTGAGTGATTCAAAAGATTCAGAATTAAATGTAAAAATATCATTAGGTGTGATTATTGGGCTAACATTTGCAATATTTAAGTATTATTTTGTTGATGCTATTGTAGCGATTATTATCGCAATAATCATTTTTAAAGAAGGAATTGAAATCTTATATAAATTATTAGAAAAAAAAGAGGATTTTGATATTACTGAGATTAGAGTTGCCGGAGATAACATTTATTATAATCGTCTAACTGTATATATATTTGCAAGTATAAGGCGTGAGAGTCTCACTCGTTCAAAACTCTTAGAAAATTTTGAATCGGGACTTGAGCTTGGTCGTCTTTATTACCAAGGATTTGCTGATTTTTTCTATAATGATTTAGGGAAGAAAATTGCTGAAAAACATCTTAATAAGCTTATTAAGGATAAATATATTGAGGAAATGAATGGAGAGTTAAATCTTACACCTAAAGGGTTAAAATCTTTTTATGAAGCAAAAGCCAGAGAATTTCATTTCCGAGCTAAAAGAGTATATGAAGGTGTGAATATTAATAGAGGTCAGATATACTGTATTGCATTTCTGATTATTCTTGTTTTATTAATAGTTTTTGCTAACAATATTAATACTTGGTTGAATAGTTTCTAAAAAGGTGTAAATTAGGTGTATTCCTAATGATCTCAATTTTCTTAATTTTGACTACATGGAAGGATTTAATCGAAAAAGTAACTTTTATTAATTTCTCAAGTGTAATTCTTCTTAATTGATTTTAAAATAAATGGCAAAAAAAAATGTCAAAAGTTAAAAATGCTTATAAAGAGATTGAAAATATAATTGGAGATGATTATATAAGCGATGCTGATTTCATGAAAGCTGCATATTCGAGAAACGTTGATCCTGCATTTCCTGATAGATGGGCGGATATGATCGTTAGGCCAGAAAACACAGAGGAAGTCTCTGAAATCGTGAAAATTGCTAATAAATATAAAATCCACATGGTTCCTAGGGGTGGAGGGGCTGATTTAGTAGGAGGATCGGTTTCAGAAGGAGGCATCTTAATCGACCTTACACGAATGAACAAAATCCTAGAAATTAATGAAGATGATTATTACTATATAGTTGAGTGCGGTGTTACATGGGGGGCATTATTATCCGAATTACATCCAAGAGGTTTAACTTCTGGTATTACTGGGCCTGGAAGTGGGTTTGCAGCAACAATTGGAGGCGGTCTTTCAAATAGTACAGCCGGAGGAGGCTCAACAAAATATGGATTAGTTCCAGATGTATGTCTGGGGGTTGAAGTAGTACTTCCAAATCCTCAAGGGACGATAGTGAGAACAGGTTCCGCAGCAAATCAATATGCCACACCATTCTGTAGATATGGTGTTGCTCCAGATTTCACAGGATTATTCATGGGGGACGTTGGGACTATGGGAATTAAGACTAAAGCATTTATGAGACTCTTTCCAGATCCTCCATATAAAGCATCTCGGATGTATGTGTTTAACAAAAATAATTATAGTAAAGTATTTGAGAAAGCTCATAAACTGCGGAAAGAAGTAAATGATGGATTGCTTGGCCTAAGCGTATTACCACTTGAAATTACAATGATGATGGCTGCTCGAATGGCAACAGGACCTAAAAGACCACGAGTAAGAGGCCCACTGTGCGCAATTTCATTGGAAGCTACAGATCAACGAATTTTAGACGTATACATTGAAAAAGTTGATGAAATTATGACAAAAGACGAGACTACTCGCCCTTTTAATTTTCAGGAAATTGATCCAACTATGGAAAGACCCGACACATGGCAGTATAACTTAGAAGCAAGTTTTAACTATTTTCATAACATGATTTCAGTTGCCCCTCCTAAAGTCACCTGCACCACATGCCACAAAGTACCAATGTCAGGTTTACCTGAACTATCAAAAAAAGCCCAACAATTTGATATAGACCATAATAAAACTTATCCCCCTGGAACTATGGCTATTTGGGCTGGCGTAATAGCTTTTATGCCTAATGGAAATTGTATTTTTGTTGGAGGCTTTAATGCTGATAATGTAGAAGAAAAACGTCAACTTTCAATGAATCTCTGGCATAAGAAAATTAGATACCAAGTTAAATATGGGGCAGCACATTATTGGCTTGGTGAATCTATCTCACAATCTATTACGGAAGCAGGAGCTTTTACAAAAAATTTCGAGCAATTTTTTAGAGATATGAAGAAGGCAGTTGATCCTAATTTTCTACTTAGCCCAAATAAGTTCCATCTTCACACTTACGATTCAAAGTTCGCAGATTATTATGTAGAAGAATAGGATTAAGTGTAATAAACATATTTTTTCTTTTTGTTTTTTTAAAATATCAAATTTTACACATACAGTGATAGGGGCTAGAGATGCAACCTTACTAGCCTCAATGAAGAAGTTATAAACTATTTAAGAATAATTATTAAATTTGATTCAACATTAATAGAAAATCAATTGATATCAACAAAAAAAATGTGATAAAATGTCAAAAGTGAAAGAAGCATATAGTGAGATTGAAGATGTTGTTGGAGAAGACTTTGTAACTGATAAAGATTTCATGAAGGCAGCGTATTCAAGAAATGTTGATCCCGCATTTCCAGATAGATGGGCAGATATAATTGTAAAACCAGAGACTACTGAGGAAGTATCTGAGATTGTAAAAATTGCTAATAGATACAAAATGCGTATGGTTCCTAGAGGAGGTGGTGCTGACCTTGTAGGAGGGAGTGTTACAGAGGAAGGGATTTTAATTGATATGACTCGAATGAATAAGCTTGAGGAGTTTAACAAAGATGACTATTATATCGTAGTTGGAGTAGGAATTACCTGGGGAGATTTACTTTCTCAATTACACCCGGCAGGATACACGACTGGTACTGTTGGTCCTGGAAGTGGATTCGCTGCCACCATTGGTGGGGGTCTATCAAATAGTACAGCCGGAGGAGGGTCAACTAAATACGGTCTCGTTCCTGATATTTGCTTAGGAGTTGAGGTAGTGCTTCCCAATCCTGAAGGGACGATCATTAGAACTGGTTCTGCTGCGAACAAGTACGCGAAGCCTTTTTGCCGTTACGGCGTATCACCTGACTTCACAGGCCTGTTTATGGGCGACGTGGGGACTTTAGGGATAAAATGCAAAGCATTTTTAAGAATATTTCGTGATCAGCCCTATAAAGCCAATCGAGTTTTTATCCTTAAAGAGTATGATTATAATATAGTCTTTAAGTTAGCTAAAAAAATTAGATACGAAATTCCTGATGGCCTGCGCGATCTTAGCGCGTTTCCACCATTTTATTTCGCGCAATTTAAAATCCCGAATACTAAAGGGCCAGGGGTATCAGTTACACTCGAGGCAATGGAAATGGAGATCCTTGATATATACATTAAAAAACTTGAAGAAATCATGAAAGAAGACACAGTTATGATGCCTGCAGCTCCAGGTGCCAACTGGAACTATAATTTGCAGGGTAGTTTTCAATACTTTCAAGCTGGAATTTCACCGGTCCCATCGAGAATTGCTATGGCAACATGTCATAAAATCCCAATCTCAACTTTAGGTCACGTTCATGATGAGAATGTCGAGTGGAATAATAGGCATGCAAACGATGTCCCCGGTTCAGTGATGCCAGGAGTATTTGAAGCTACTCAATACTTCTTACCCAATGGAAATATGGTTGTGTTAGGAGGTGTAGCAGGTGAAAATACGGATGAGTGGCGGGAGAAGAATATGAAGCTATGGCATTCAAAAGTTAGAACGCAAACGCGATACGGTGGAGCACACTATTGGTTAGGGGAGTCCATTTCTCAGTCAGTTACTGAAGCTGGAGCTTTTTCACCGGAATATGAGCAATTCTTTAGGGATATGAAGAAAACAGTTGATCCTAATTTTTTACTTAGCCCAAATAAGTTCCATCTTCACACTTACGATTCGAAATTTAAAGATTATTATGTAGAACCAGATTAAACAAACCAATTATTTTCTATCTATTCTTTTTATTTTTTAACAATTGTTATTCAACTTATTATCATATATCGCAAAAGAAGTTGAATAAGGAAAACTAAATAAGAATAACTATTAAATTAGATTCAACATTTAAAAAAAATCAATTAACATTAATATAAAATAGTGATAAAAATTTCGAAAGTTAAAGAAGCGTATAGTGAGATTGAAAATGTTGTTGGAGAAGACTTTGTAACTGATAAAGATTTTATGAAGGCAGCATATTCAAGAAATGTCGATCCAGCGTTTCCTGACCGATGGGCTGACATGATAGTGCGTCCTGAAACCACAGAAGAAGTATCTGAAATTGTCAAAATTGCCAACAAATACAAAATCAGAATGGTACCACGAGGTGGTGGTGCCGACTTAGTGGGAGGTTCAGTTTCGGAAGGTGGTATTTTAATCGACCTCACACGAATAAATCAAATTCATGAAATTAATTTGGACGATTATTACTGTGTCGTGGGATGCGGTATTACCTGGGGTTCCATGCTTTCAGAATTACAGAAAAAAGGGATGACTACAGGAATTCTAGGTCCTGGAAGTGGGTATTCTGCAACTATTGGTGGGGGACTTTCGAATGCTACTGTAGGTTTTAGTTCTACAAAATATGGATTAACTCCAGATATTTGTTTGGGCGTAGAGGTTGTACTTCCTGACCCTTCTGGGACAATTCTAAGAACAGGATCTGCCGCAAATCAATATTCTACACCGTTCTGTAGATATGGGGTTGCTCCTGATTTCACCGGGCTCTTCATGGGAGATGTAGGTACAATGGGTATTAAGACGAAAGCTTTCTTACGGTTGTTTCCGGATCCACCCTTTAAAGCACGAAGGTATTATATGCTTTTAAAGGATGATTATAATAAGGTGTTTGAATTCGGTCATAAATTAAGGAAGCAAGTTGGAGATGGCCTTAATGATTTAATGGTATTTCCATTTATTTTAACTCAATTGTTATCTGCTCAGGTTGTTAATAAACCTAGTAAAAGACCAAAATTGACCGGTCCAGTAGTTTCAGTAACTCTTGATGCGACAGATCAAAGAATTTTGGATGTATATCTCGAAAAGGTTGATGAAATAATGTTGAAGGATGATGCTACTCGACCATTTGAGTGGCAGGAAATTGATTTAGACATGGTACTGTCAAAAGATTGGAAGTTTACCTTAAAAGAAGAATTCAATTTCTTTCAGAAATATATTTCCATGGCACCACCTAAGAGTTCATGTACTACTTGTCATAAGGTTGCTATTTCACGACTTAATGAGAGTGTTCAAAAGGGTGTACAATTTAATATAAGCAATTCGAAGGAATTTCCACCAGGCAATCCTCCATACCCAGTTTTTGCTTCCTTCTTAATGTTTTTACCTAATGGAAATTGTGTAATTGTTGGTGGACTTGGTAGTGATAATACAGATGAACATCGCGAAACTACGATGAATATCTGGCATAAAAAAATTCGTCATCAAGTACGTTATGGAGGAGCTCACTATTGGCTTGGTGAATCCATTAGTCAATCTATTGTCGAAGCGGGAGCCTATACACCTGAATTTATGCAATTCTTTAAAGACATGAAAAAGACCGTTGACCCAAACTATCTATTGAGTCCAAACAAATTCCACCTATATTCTTACGACCATGATTATACACAACATCTCGTAGAAGATTAAAACTAATCGT
>JAHQWI010000115.1 GCA_029856085.1 Promethearchaeia archaeon
TCACTAGAATTAAAAAACAAGAAAAAGAAGATCTACAAGATATCGTTCTTATCGAAAGCCCTATTGATATTTTTATTGATTCAGAACCATTGGTAAATATCATCTGTTTACCTAAGGACCTTAAAGAATTAGCATTTGGATTTTTATTTTCTGTAGGGATAATAAATTCGGTTGATGACATTAAAGAAATAAAAATATCAGAATTAGAAAATAATATTTTTGTCGAATTACAAAATACGGTAGACTTTAAAATTGAAGATATTGATATGAATCCAGTAAGCAGAGTTGTTGATACGACCTGTGGAATTCCATCACCTTGGAGAAAATTGATAAAAAATAGTCTAGACAGTGCTAATGTTAAGGAAGAATTGAAGTCTAAGGGCCCAATAAAAATTAAATCAGGCATAATTTTTTCTGCTATTAAGAAGATGCAATTAGCAACTCCTTTATATAGAGAAACAGGTGGGTGTCACGGTGCTGCTATTTTTGATATTGAAGGAAATTTATTAGCTGTAAAAGAGGATATTGGTAGACATAACGCAATTGATAAAGTAATTGGTGAAATGCTGCTTCAAAAACATAGCTTTGAAAATGTTTTTTTAACTTCAACCGGTCGATTAACAAGTGATTCAGTTTTAAAAGCGATACGGGCCAAAATTCCTATTGTAGCCTCATTCTCAGCGGCAATAGAATCGGGTATTAGATTAGCTTTTGCTTATGGAATTACATTGATAGGTTTTGCACGTGGAGCTAGGATGAATATTTATACTCATCCAGAAAGGATTGAAACCTAACTTTCCAACTTTCTATCTTTTAGAAAAAAGCTAGGTTTTTAAAACTATTAAATTATAGAAAAAGCCTTTATATTTTATTCACACAATTAAAATCACATAAATCTAAATGTAAGAGGTTTAAAAAATAATGGAAAACAAAAAATGGATTTTACTATGTATTATCGGCGGAATTTTAATGATTATTAGTTCCATTGTGGGCAGTATAGCATTCTTTGAAACATTGTTTAGTTTAATTGAAGCTGATGTTGGAGAAGATGTAGCTAAGATTGTATCCCTTGTTATACAGATCTTAGGATATGTAGCAATTGGAGGAGGAATATCTGTTATCATAGGAGCTCTTATTTTTGCGATGGATCATTATAGATTGGGAAAATTCCTAATTAGTCTAGGTGCTGGTATGGGTTTAATTAGTCTGATAATCTTTTTTATTTCAGGTATATTTGAGGGATCAATAGTTGAAGATGTAGAAGGAATTGTTTCAGGAATAGCCCACGGTAGTTATGGTTTCTTGGGTATATTACTTACAATAATTGCTCGAATAAAATTAAAGAAAGATTAAGCGACAAAATTTTTTCTATTTTTTTTATATTTATTTTATTCTTATGTGTAATATAGAACTTATTGAAATATTTAACAAATTTTTTAATTAATTCTTAATAGATCTAAATATTAAGTAATACAAACACTAATTTACTAAATTTAACTCTAAAAAAGTGTAAATATTATGGCTAAAGCTGAAGAATACAAGATGTTCCAAGGTTGTGTTATAGGTAATCGAATTCCGTTTATAGAAGCTTCAGCAAGAAAAGTATTTGATAAGCTAGGAATTAACACTTCTGACGCTGCATTTGCATGTTGTCCAGATCCAGTTGGGTTCAATAGCACTGATCATCTTAGCTGGTTAGCAATGGGCGCAAGAAATCTTACGATCGCAGAAGATGAAGGAAAAAATATCATTTCTTTATGTAATGGATGCTTTCAAACTCTTAAACTTGTTAATGAAGAATTGAAACATGATGATCATGATAAAGAGAAAATAAATAAATTGTTGAAAACCGTTGGAAGAGAATTTAAAGGTACAATCAATGTGAAGCATTTTGTAGAAGTTTTACATGAACTTGGAGCAGAAAAAATTAAAGAATTTGTTAAAAAAGATTTATCTGGTATAAAGGTTGCCTGCCATACAGGTTGTCATTATAATAGACCTTCTGAAAAAGTACAAACCGATGATCCTATGAAACCTGTTAAATTGAGAGAAATTGTGGCGGCAGCAGGTGCGATTCCGGTCGATTATGAAGAAGAAATGCTATGCTGCGGCACTGGTGTTGGCAATACGGAAGAAGAACCCGCTATGCAAATATTATCAAATAAATTAACGAGTGCTATGAATGCTGGCGCAGAAGTTATGATTGTTAATTGTCCTGCTTGTTTCCAACAATTTGATAGTAACCAGAAAAAAGCAGAAAAAATAGATAACAAGACTTTTGGTTTACCTGTGTTATATATAACTGAATTATTAGCCCTTGCTTTTGGTGAAAATCCGGATGATTTAGGATTAAAATTCCATCGTACCAGGTTAACAGCATTTTTAGAGAAGCACGGGTTAAAATAATCCTTACTTTTTATTTTACTACTAATTCTTTATTGATTAATTGTTCTATCTCAAATAAGAGATCTTCAGGCATTTTTCCTATAACAGCTTGGGCAGATTTAGAATTTCCTCCTCCTTTACCATCATATTTCTGAATTATATTTTGTAAAATCTTATTTGCATCTACATTTTCATTCAAGGAAAGCAATCTTAACCTATTATTTCCCATCAATACAATAATAAGAGAATTTTGAGGAAAGATACTTATGGATTTATTTAGAATTTTTATATCTATATCCAAATCAAGATAAAACAAAGAGATATTATTAATTATTTTATAAGGTGATTTTGAAATAGCATCTAGGAACTTATAGGATAAATCTTTCTGTTGATCTTGAATATCTTCAAGGAGTTCTAAACGTTTTTTAACGATCTCTCGTATTTTTAAAATGGGTATGTTTAAACTATTAGCTAGATTAATCAGGTTAACATTAATATTTGAACTATTCAGGGTTGCTTTGTTTCCTACATAATATCTAATCTCATTCCCTTTTTTAAAATCATAGATGAATAGGCAGCCTATTTCTGTCGTATTTTGAACATGAGTTCCTCCACAACACACTAGATCTAGATTCTCAATCTCCATTAAGCGAACTTGAGGTTCTTTCGGAATTTGACTTCTTATCTTATTAGATATTTCTTGAGCCTTGATAAGAGGAATAATCTCTGCGCTTATTTTATAGTTTTTTGAAGTGCAAATGTTATTTACTTCATATACTATTTCTTTTAATTGTTCATAATCTAAATTTTGAGACATTTGAAGGAACACTTCTTCATGATTAAGATTTGCACGCATTGTATCAATATCATATATATTTTTTAGAACTGCTGAAAATACATGCTGAGATGAGTGAGCTTTCATCAAACCATATCGATATTGCCAATCTATTTCACCCTCCACTTTATCTCCTATGTTGATTTTGTCTTTTAAATCTAATGGAATATGATGTATGATTTCATCATCATCTTTGCTTACTTTTTCGATCTTTACTTTAAAATCCTCAATTTTGATATATCCTCTGTCGCTCAATTGATTCCCACTTTCAGGATAGAATAAGGTTTTATCAAGTACAAAACCAGACTCTTTAATTGATATTACTTTTGCTGTAAACTTAGTTTCATATGGATTTTCCCAATATAATTTTTTAGTCATTGCTTAACATCTCTTGAAAAGTTTAATATGAGAATATATCAATTAATATTCTAACATATTTCAAATTATAAGATAGTTAAAATGTAATAGGAAGTTTGCTTGGGTTAGTAAGAATATATATTTTCATATAAAAAACATCATTATTAATCATGAGGTGAGAAAAAAATACCAATTATTATGATTGAAGGACCACCCCGAGATGTAGAAATTAAAAGGAAACTAGTTAAGCAATTTACTAAAATATTTAAAGAAATTTATGGATACCCTGAAGATTTTCCTCATATTTCAGTTATTATCCGCGAAAATGCCCCTGAGAATGTCGGAGCGAATGGGGAATTACTTGTAGATAGATTTAAAAAATAACCATTTTTTTTTATTTTAAAATATAATATACTTATTGTTAGTTGATTTGGTATGATTGAATTTTTAAGAACCCCTGAAGAAAGGTTTGATAATCTTCCTAATTTTCCCTATAAACCTCACTACATTGAAGATCTTAAAGGGTATGAAGATTTAAGAATGTGTTATTATGATGAGGGACCAAAAGATTCCAATGAGGTATTTTTTTGTCTTCATGGGGAGCCTACATGGAGTTATTTATATCGTAAAATGATTCCTATTTTCTTGGAAGCAGGATATCGTATTGTCGCTCCAGATTTTTTTGGATTCGGAAGATCTGATAAACCAGTAAAGGATGAAATTTATACATTTGATTTTCATAGAAATTCACTTATAGAATTCATAAATTATTTAGGTTTGAATGATATGACACTTGTCTGTCAGGATTGGGGTGGTTTATTTGGTCTTACATTACCAATAGAATTCCCTAATAGATTTAAGCGTTTAATAATAATGAACACTATACTAGGAACTGGTGATTTTGAAATTTCCCAAGGATTCAAAGCTTTTCGTTCATTTGTAAATAATACTCCCGATATTGATGCAGGACGGTTAATTCGCAGTGTGACCCGACACTTGACTCCTGAAGAAGTTGCTGCTTATGATGCACCTTTTCCAGATATCAAATATAAAGCGGGGGTTAGAAGATTTCCCAATTTAGTTCCGACTAGTCATGATGCTCTGGGAGCTGAAATTTCAAGAAAAGCTCGAGATTGGTTCGAAAAAGAATGGGTTGGTGAATCTTTTATGGCTATTGGTATGGCAGATCCTGTACTTGGACCTCCCATGATGCAAATACTAAGAGAAATGATTCCAAGATGCCCTGAACCATTAGAGATTCAAGATGCTAGTCATTTTGTGCAAGAATGGGGAGACATCGTAGCTAAAAAGGCTTTAGAAGCGTTCAATTTATGAAAGTAAGAGATTTAATTATTTTACTCTTCCAAAGAGATTAAATCCCTCAACTTTTTCAATCTTAACATTTATGAATTTACCGAATTTGCCTTTATAATTGTCGATAAATACATTTTTATAAGCAAAATTTCTGCTAAAAGCTTGGAATTTCTCAGATCCCTTATGCAATAACAGGACTTCTCCCTCCCATCCTCTCCAAGTATTATTGATGGTTTCTAAACTATTCCTAAAAACATTCGATAATCTTATTGACCTTTTTTTTATTAATTTACTGTCTAACTGCTTCATGTTTTTTGCTTTTGTGCCAGGTCTAGGAGTAAATTTTGAAATATTTAGAATTTCAGGCTTTAACCACTTAATAAGATTTATAGTTCTATAGAAATCGTATTCTGTTTCACCAGGAAAACCGCATATGATATCTGTGGAAATTGTAAGATGAGGAAATTCATTTCTTAAAAGTTCAAGATTATCTAGGATATCCGAAATTAGATATTTTCTTTGCATCTCTTTAAGAACCCTATTACTCCCAGATTGAATAGGTATATGTAGAAATTGATATACTTTTGGTTGTTTGAAAATTGAGATTAATTGTTCTGTATTATTAATTAAAAAGCTTGGATTAATCATTCCAATTCTTAAATAAAATTTAAAATCTAAATTAATAATATCTCTTATTAAACTCGATAATTGAGTCCCTTGGTATTGATAAATACTACAATCTTGGGAAGTTAAATAAATCTGTTTAATCCCTTGTTCTAATTGATATTTGACATTTTGAACAATGTTTTTAGGATTGTAGCAATATAATTTTCCTCTTGCATGCTTAACACAACAATAAGTACAAGAACCGAGACAGCCTTCTGAAATTGGTATTATTCCTGTGATTTTTCCAATTGGATGATTTATTAAAATTTCTGCCTTATCAATTGATCTTTCAGATTTGTAAATTCGATTTTTATTACCAAGTTTAATTTCATCAAATATTTCTGGAAGTTCTTTAAAATTATCTAAATCTATAATAGCTGAAAATGATGGAATAATCTTTTTAATAATATTAATATATTCAGGGGTGATATGGGGCAAACACCCAGCAATTATAATATACGTCTTAGATTTAGTGCGATATAATTCATGTAACTTTTTCAATCGCTCCTTTATCTTGTTTTCAGTCTGTTCCTTGACCGCACACGTATTAATAATTAGAAACTGAGCATCTTCTAACTTTGCTTGAATATAACCTGAATTTGTTAAAATTGTTGAAATAATATAAGAATCTGCTTTATTTGAAGCACAACCATAAGTTTCAATATAAAATGAATCCTCAAGCAAATCTAGATCTTTTAAAAAGAATATAATAATTTATAAAAAAAGAACTTGATTATTAGGTAATATAAACTTTTTTTAATTAAAATAATCTTTCATTAAAAAACACATATTAAACATGCAAAGTTGGGGAGAAATGTCACCGAAAATAAAATATAACTATTGTAAAATATGCAAACATGAGGTAGAAGAGCCTAGCAGAAAACCATTAACAAGAACGCAGAAAACTATCTGGGTTATTGCTATAGTCGCTACAATCGGGATTGCTGCAATTATTTTAGCAATATATCTCTCTACTAGACTTAAAGAATACTGTCCAGTTTGTAACACTAAAATAGTTAAATCAGATCAACCTTTCGAAAAACCAAAAAAGAAACCTGAGGAAATGACGCCAAAAGAGAGAGTGCTCGACAAAGCAGGGATTGAGGAGGAAGAAGAACCTGCTAAAAAACCCGCAAGAAAGAAACCAACAACAGAGAAACCAGAAGAAGATAAAATATTTTGCCCATATTGTGGTGAAGTACTAGAAGAAAAAGTTCCAACATGTACTTTCTGTCAAGCTGTCATAGAGTGGTAATTTTTTTAATAATTACTAAGTAAAAATAAATAGTATAATAACCAATTATAAAATTATAGAATTTTTAAAACTTAATCTAAATTTAAAGAAAAAAAATCATAAGATGAAAAAATTATGCCGCGTACAGGAAGAAAAGCTCCGGATAGAGAAGCCAATCCACTTGATGTTTATAGTACATGGGATCTACGATACGCAAAACTGATATATTATGGATTTATCCTTGGTACGGTAATAGTCGTACTAGGTGTATGGGGAGTTATTATTAATTTTTTATTCTCTAAAGGTGCTTGGGATGTTTGGTTAGACCTTGATCTTGGATTTCAGATAGCTATTATAGCTGGAGCAGTTACAGGTCATCTATTTTTATTAGTTCTCTTCTATACCCTTTTTCGTGGAGGAATGGTACGATTATGCCAGATAATGTTTAAAGATCGCCTAATTGCAAACAAATGGACAGATTACTATGGACTACGCATGCTTATAGGCGTTGCTCTATTAGGTCTCTATATAACCCTTATAAGTGTTGTTATAGGACTTCTTCCATCAGCATTCTTGGATGTTGTTGAAAAAGTCTGGGACTGGCAAGTTGAAAAATTCAAAGATTACCCGGGAATGTGGATCATGTGGGTAGGACTACTTGTCTTTATTTTTGTTGTTATCATTTTTATTGGAATCATGATATGGAATAAGGGTGTGTTCTGGGTATTAAGCCACGTTAAAGAAATAGAAGAAGAGATCGAAATTGAGGAAAACATAAAAAAAGAAGCAATTAAGAATTCTGATGAGCGAACACTAAGAGACATCTACAAGAAAGAGATGGGGCAAAAAGCTATACATCGAGGACGAGAAACTAGTGGCTATAAAGAGTGGAAAGACAAACTTGGAATAAAATAATAAATCTTAATGAATAAGGAAGTATTTTATAAAATTTTTTTTTAATTCTTTTTTTATTTTTTAAATTATTAGAAAAAGCGAATTAAATAAAATCTTTAGATTTATTTGTGTAAAATTAAAAAAAAAAATTGTTAAAATTTCTTAAAAATTCTGATTTTTAAAGGTAGACTTCTCCTGAACCCCCTTGTTCTCCAGCATTCCCAGAGCTTGAACCGCCTAAACCTCCAGTACCTATAGTGTATAAGTTTTCACTAATTAGGGAATTCGAATCATAACAGTAAATACCAAAAGATATACCACCAGTTCCTCCACCTCCTGCCCCACCAGCTCCTCCTTTTCCACCATTACCGCCGAAGCCTCCTGCTCCGCCCAGAAACTGTGCTCCCGGGACACCCCCGGATCCTCCGGGACCTCCTATACCACCATTACCACCATTACCACCATTACCACCATTACCAGTAGTTATCGTATTATGAGTAATAGTTATATTGGCTTCTACAAGCAAAATACCAATTGAACCATCACCGTTGGTACCTCCGAAACCTCCGAAGCCAGGAGATCCACCACCGCCACCGCCACCGCCACCACCGCCCCAAGAAGGCAAAACTACGTTAGAACCACCCCCCCCTCCTCCGCCTCCGCCGCTTCCAAAAAGACCAGTTGCACCATTATTTCCATCAAAACCTTGCCAAAATTTATTTACAATCGTACCATTTCCATCTCCTACAGCACCATTAACACCATTAGAACCATCCCAACCGTTTCCTCCATTACCCCCGGGCAAAAAAGGACCACCAGCAGCACCACCAGTTCCACCTATTCCAACCCCCTTAGTTCCAGGAGCTCCAGCGACAGGAATGATAAAGATGAACACGCCTCCTGCTCCACCATTTCCACCAGCAAACCAAAACGTGCCTCCTGATCCCCCAGCTGCATTCACACCATTAGCTCCATTTTGACCTGAAAATCCAAATAATCCAGGCCCTCCATTAACACCATCTCTACCATCTCCGCTACTAATAATACAATTATTTATATTAAGCAAGTTATCAGAGATATTATAGCACCAGACTCCACAAGAACTACCTGTAGTAGAATTTGCAGTTATTATTTCTATAGTGTCTAAATATGTTTGTAATGTGATATTGTGAGCTGTGACTCCTACAATACGATTATTCACTTCCTCAGTTGCATTTATTATTGGATGATTTGATGTGTCCCTTGACCATAAATCTGATTCTTTATATCCTCCACATAGACTAACTCCATCTATCATTACTATGCTTTCATTATAAGAACCTTCTGAAATGTATACATCTTTTGTTCCACTTTCATTAGCTTTTGCAACTCCTGCATTAATCGTTAACATCGGTTGAAATATAGTTCCTGAATTAAGATCATCTCCACTTTTAGACACAAATATCGCATTATCGCACATACCATCAAGCCCATCATTATTTGGATCTATATAGCTAGAATCAGGTCGGTCTAAATCTTTTGGAAAAGAGCCCGTGTCTGCATTAATCCTAAAATCTACAGCATTTTCAATTACACTTGTTATATTATATGTAATATTTATGTGAATTTGATTCATACCATGTATTAAGTTTAATATGAGACCCCATTTTTTAAAATTAGACTCCAAACTAATAGCACTTATACCATTTATAACAATTTGATTAATATCTGGGGATCCAGATGTAGTTCCTCTTAAAACGATTGTCGAAGATTGTGTTAGTGAATCATTTTGATGTGAAGTAATAGCGAAATCAAAAATAAATAATTCCTCATCAGGTCCATCTCCAGGTTGGAAAAGATAAAAAGCAACTAAAACTATACCTCCTGTAGCCAGTCCTGTCACTACTAATCCTGAAACAATATATTTTGTTACTTTTTTCATATTTTATCACTTATATTAATTTTTAAATTAGATTTCTTGTTGAATGATAAGAATTCGAATATAATCGAATATAAATTCACTAGGACCAAAATTTTACATTGAATGGTGAATCGCAACAGAAATTACATTATATCTCATTTCCTTCGATATATGTTATTCGATTGATTTAATTATGATTTTGATGAGGAAATCCAGAATAAAAAAATGATAGAATTAGTAAAAGCTGATTTTTGCAGCATGAATATTTTAAAATTCCTTGAACACATCGCGAAAGGAATCGAAGGGTGAATAAAGATAATTGCGAGTTTAAAATATTTTATCTCGAGGAAAAATAAAATTCTTTAAAGAAAAAAAAATTAAAAAAAAATCTGGATTTCATAAATTATAAAATTATATTCTAACGTCTCATCATACGAGGGTTCCTGAACAAAGATAGTTCTGTTCTTGGCGGTTTATAATCTGAGGTTGCTGTCTTTTTCATTTTTTTATACAATTTTTTAACTATCTTCTCTGCTTCCTTCATAAAATTACACATACATCCAAATAAAATCAAGTAAATAGTAAAAGTTTTGTCTTTCGCATATTGTTCATCATAAATTTCGATTTCAAAATTTTTCTGGATAACTTGTCCATCTACACGGGCAATTTTTACATCACCAATGAATATATTGTAATTTCTTCCAGGTCCAACAACCCCTTTTGCACGAACTATTTGGAATTTATCATCCTTCTCTTCTGGAAGTAATGGCCATGTCCATCGCGTTCCTACTAATCTCCAACCTCTAACTACTCGAGATAAATTGATTGTTCTAGGTATCTGCATAAAGAATACTGGAGCAGGATGTTTAATTTCATAGCTCTGGATTAACGAGTGGGTAATACTAAGTTCAAGACTTCCCTTATAGTTTCCACCTTTAGCGGTACCTGCATCTGTAACTTTTTCTTCCATTATTGTAAATATTCTACAGACTAGTCTTTTTTCCATCTCTGGTTTTTCTTCCCACGATTCCTTACTATAAGCAATAATATATTTTTTCTCCTTGTTTATTTCTACTACTCCTTCGATATCAAAATTTTTGGAGAAAAACCTAGTTTTAGCTTGATATTTGAGTTGTTGATGTATTCCAAGTTCTTCATCGTGCAGTCTTGTACGCCAGAAATTAACTTTCATTTCTTTATAAACAGCCTTCTTAGGTTTTGGCTCTGCTCCTGCCGCTACCTCCTTTTTAGTCGTTTTTTTAGGTTTCTTTTTTGTTGGTTTTGCTCTTGCTGTAGCTCGTGGTTTAGCCTTTTTTGCCATCTCTTCTAATTCTTCTACCGGATCTTCTTCCGACATTCAAAATCACATTCAAAATTTGTATTATAAATAATATTGTGTTAAATTTATTTTCATTAAGATACCTTATAATTTTTACCTTAAATTATAATTAAGGATTAAAACTGTTGTGGATATCTTGACATCACATTAAAATTCTTCTTAACTATTGGACTCTAAAAGAAATTAATTCATTAATATTCTAATTTAATCTAAAGAACTAACAATAAAAGAGTCTAAAAAAATGAGTAAAGCAATAATTTGGCAATATAACGATTTTATCCAATCAAGAAAAGATAAATTAACTAATATGCTTATTAGCGAGATTATATTTTTAAAGACTAAGCTAAAAAAACCCCAGAATATTGGAAAAATAAATCACCTCAAATATGGATTGGATAAATTAGAGTATCTTTTAAATAAACTGAAGATATATGGTTCAAATATGCCCGAAAAAGATTTTGATAAAATTCTAATGTTTATTTATCAAATCTTTAAAGATATTGCCTTGAATTTAGAATGATTACTAATTGAAGTTCAGATTCGACCTATTTTTTGTTAGGATCAATAGATACTTCACAGACCCCGTCCGCATCACAAAATTTAACCCCAATTGCTCTGTCTTTTGTCTCATCTAAAAATAAAGGCTTTACATTTGTTATCATTTCTTCATATTGTTCTTTAGTTATTTCTTCATAGGGAGCTTGCTTATAGCCATGTTCTTTAATTGGTAGAAAACTTGCACTTTTAAGCTTATCTTCACAAAATTGTAGAACATGTTTAATTTGATCTGCTTCTTCTGACTTAAAGGTTATTGTAATACTTACCTGATTATCAGACCATAATCGTTGGTAATCGATTGCGTTAGCAGCTTGTTCCCAAATTGATACTTCATTTTTAGAACGATTGAAATACTTCTCATGAATGGGGAACTCCGCTACTACAGTGTTTGGTGAATATGAATCATCCTCAATCTTATAACCAGCATTTTTTATATGTTCAATTAAATCTGAATTTTTAGAAAGTCTAATTCTCCTTATGTAATATTCTGAATGAGGATAATGAATTCCAGGAGGTACTCCGGGTAGTAGGCTCACTGTGCCGCTAGGTTTCACTGTTGTAATCTTTATACTTTTCGGTATACAAAGCCAATCGGAATACTGTTCATCTAAATCTCGTAAATATTTATAAGCTTTATCACACCATTCTAAAATCATTCTTCTCCCATGTTTGACGAAAGCTTCAATTATTCCAGTCTGTGAAATTCCCATTCGTCTATTCTTAAGCATGACTGCATTAGTTTCTTTCCAATGTGTGTTTACTAACGTGACAGATTTAGAATATAAGTAAGCATACTTTAATGTTTCTTCAAATTCTTCATAACTATCATGACGAGACGGAAAAGTCTCTACAAGACAACAAAGTTCGAATGATTCTAAGCTCTGTTCCCCGCACGGATTAACCCCTGCTACTTTTTTGTCTCTATAATCAGGGGCATCTCCCATTCTTGAATAAATTCTAGCATTTTCTAACCAAAAGATTCCAGGTTCTCCGTTTACAGCTATTTGATCTGCAATAAATGAATAATCTAATCCCTTTACGGCAAAAACGGAATTATTACTAGCCCATCTATGAGAATATAATGCTTTTTCGTCTTGTTTACAAGTTACAAAATCCAAATCGGTAGGGTCTCCTAAAGCAATTTCTGCACTTCTTCGTACATTACCTGCGACTACACATTTGCCGATATAATTCATAATGTCTACGATGTCAACGGATGTAATCATCTTTCCTATACGTGCCTCGAGAATTTTCTTAATGTCTTCTAGCATCTCTTTCAATGGAGTTGGTCCAGAAGCAATACCACCAAATCCTCTAATTGGCTCACCAGCGAGTCTGATCTTATTAAAATCAAATGTAGGAGCTTGTTTTCCCAAAAAATATGCTTCAAGAATAAGTCTTAGGGATTCAACCCATCCTTCTCTAGAATCGTCTATCTCAAAATCAAAAGTTCCTTCTTTAGGTTTTTGTATTTTTATTTTTTCTGCTCCTTTGGTATCAAATCCAACTCCTACGCCCAACATTAAAGCGTCCATGACGAATTCGAATGCTTTTGAATATTTTAGGCCTATATCTTCCGTTGATGCGAACCCACAATTATTAAGCGACATTGACCCATGACGAGCAATAAATTCAGTGCCCATCATCCATAAACCACGTCCAGGAGGGGAAAATTTAAAATTCCAAATCTTTTCAAACATTACTTGCGCTGATTTTTGAGCTTTTTGGTCAGACCAGGGTAAACTTAATTTCATACAATGCTCTTTCTGAATTGAATAACAACCTTCCACAACTCGTCTAATTGTCTCCCAAAATTCTTCCTTACGGTTTTCACCTTCAACTATTCTAGCATAAGTCCTTTTATATGTAATATATCCTATAGGACCCCAATCAGGTTGCTTACTTTTGTATTGATTGATAAATCCATCATCAATTTTGAAACCAATACTTTCTAAATTAATAGCTCTAGCAAACAGATTTCTATATTTATTTAGTCCGCGTTGAGTCAATTCAACACAAACTAACTCGCGTATATAATTTGTAGTAATTTCATCTATTCCTAGGCCTATTATTGTACGAATAACATCCTCAGCAACCTTTTCAGCAATTTGCATATCCAATCCGGTTTCCTTGTTTAATATTTTCGCAATACTGTTTTCATCGAACTTCTTCTTCTCTCCCTTTGCATTAATTACATACTTCGGATATAAATCTATTAACGAAAACGAATTATCGGTCATGTTATTCATCCATTATTGTTTGTAAAATTAAAATAATAATTTTATCGGCTTGAGTATTAAATTGTAAATTTTATTGCCTTAACCTACCTATAATTTTATTATTTATTCTAATATAAAATTATTCATTGGTTTTTATTAAGCTATTGATTAACCACTCTACTTTTTGTTTATTAACAATTATGTAAATCTATGGAATATACACAAATTTGTACATATATCTTTTATGATTTTATTCTAAAACTTTATCATTCTTATTTGTCGATAATTTGTGCATCTCCTAATAGATCAAAATATATCATATTATTTAAACAAAAAATGAGATTAGAATTATTAAATTGTGGTAAAATCATTATTAATTCAAATTTAAAGTATAAAGATAAAATTAATTATAAAAGAAAAAGTTAAAACTTAATAGAACCACTTTTTTTTCTAATTTATGAAATTTGGATATTATGTAAGAACACTATTAATATATCCAGAGATTAGAGATTAGTGAAGAATTATACAACCAAGTAGATTTGGGGCATAGTCTATTTCTAACAAGACTTTCCTATTATATTACGTCAGAGACAACACGACTATATAAATAGGTGTCTTAGGCAAAAAGAAAATTTTGTTAAAAGATTCCTTAATAAACAGCGAATTAGGACCGAGCAATAGAACAGTAAAATCGGGAAAGAAGTGATTATTCTATTAGTTTAAATATTTCAAAAAAAGAAATTTTTATATAAGCATAAATCTACAAAAATATCAAAAAGTTTAAAATCTTCTTTTCTAATTATTTCATAATTTTGTAAAAATTAACAGAAAGAATTAGTAATCCAATTTAATAATTATGAGTGCGCGAAAAAAATGTCCTCAGTGTGGTAAGATAAATCTTCCAGATGATAATTTCTGCAAAGATTGTGGATTCGAACTCAAAGAATATGGTCCTGAAGATTTTGTAATTATAGAACATCTAAAAGCTTCATTATATAGTAGTATACTTTGTATAGCTATATTCATTGGATTTATGATATTAATTTCGGCAGCTCTCATTTCTCAATATCTTGTCCAAGCAATAATCCCTTTTTTAATCATCTGGCCAATCGTAATAGGTTTTATGGTGTGGGCAACAAGATATTTACGAGGACTTTCCAAAATTAGAAAATTCATTATTACTGATGATTATATTGAAATAGTTGTTCCACATAAAACAAATTTTAAAGTTAATTGGTCTGATTTTGATTCCATTGAAATTACAAAAAGAGAGTCAATTACAACAGTACCTACAACAGATGCAGTAATATTAGGTCCAAGGTTTGTATATTTCACTTTGATTTTTAAGGGAATGAGTTATGAACAGAATTATGAATTCGAATCAGGAAAAGATTTCAAAGTAAGGACGAAAAAGAAAATTATAGCTGCATTAGAAAAATATGCTAAAGAAAAAGGTAAGAATTTTACAGGATGGAAATGGAAAGATAAAAGAAGAGTAAAAAAAGCTTTAAAAGATTAATTTGTAGAGCATAAATCAACTTTAAACTCAAGTTCGAATTTCAAATTTATCTCGGATCTCAAATAGTTTATTTCCGTGATCTTTTTTTTAAGAAGGGATAATAGTAATTCTACTTTCAGCACTGAAATAGCTTAATTTTCAATTGTTCTTTATCACACCATGAAGATTATTAGTTGGAAACTTGTATCCATAACAAGGTGCTGAGTGATAAATATAAGTGTCTTGACTTTCTTGGGATACTTTACCGGTACTTCAAAGGGAGTCCATAAAATTTCTCGTTCAACAGACTGGTGAGGTAGTAAACTTAATTTTCCTTGAGCAATTATTCGGTTATTTCCGTTGGAAAAACGGAAGTAGAAGATCCACTAGCGGATTTCAAAATTGATATTATATAAGATCATTACTACTTTTAAATTATTATACTAATTTTCATTTTAATATAAGATCAAAATAAAAAGTATTTTTAACATATAATAATAATGCAACCTAAATGGTAAAGAGAAATAATCCCCGTTTTAAAGATTCAAGTTTTTATAATACAAAACAATAAAAAGACATTAGCGTTATTTTCATTAAATACTAAAAAGAGTTATAAATTAATGATAGAAACAATGTTAGTGATTATTGGATTCTCTGCTCTATTTCTGCTTTTTTACCTCCTACTTGCTTTTATAGTTGGGACAGTAAAAAAAAACAATGGCTTAATGGATGTTTTTTATGGTCCAGGATATTTTGTTGTAGCACTCTCAAGCTTAATTCTATTTTTCTTCTTTACTAACGAAGTAAATATTCGACAAATAATAATGACAATTCTGGTTTTTATTTGGGCACTGAGATTGGCAACATATGTATTTATAAGAAATCGAGGAAAACCAGAAGATTATCGATATCAAGCTATGAGAAAAAAATGGAAAACTAATATCCTATTGAAAAGCTTTATACGAGTTTACATATTTCAAGGAATTGTTATATTCATTGTTGCTTTCCCTGTATGGTTTGTAAATATAAGCAGTAATCCTTCCATAGAAAACCTTTCAGATTTCATAGGAATAACATTATTGCTTGGTGTGGTTGTATGGTTAATAGGATTTTTATTTGAAACAATAGGTGATCATACACTCTATAAATTTTTACAAAAGCCTGAAAATAAAGGAGAAGTTATGGATAGAGGAGTATGGAAATTATCTCAACATCCTAACTATTTTGGTGAAGTAACTCAATGGTGGGGAATTTATATAATTGCATTAGCAATTCCTTTTGGGTTTATCACTATTCTTGGACCAATTTTTATCACCTATATGATTATCAAAGTTTCGGGAATAAAACTTTTAGATAAAAGATTTGAGGCTGACGATAAATATGCGGAATATAAACAAAGAACTAGTGTTTTTTTTCCCTGGTTCCCCAAAAAAAAGAAATAATCCAAATTTTTTTTTTACACTTATCCTATGATTTTTAATCAGAGAATTTTTAAATACTCAAAAGTATATACCTAAGAAAAAGAAAGAAAATAGCCGAAATTTTATAATATTTCATTAAAAGGGATACATTTTGGGCGAAACAAAAGAAACTGATAAAAAAACTATAAAACCTGCTAATAATCTCATTAAAGAAGAAATTAATTTACAGCTGCATTGGTATTTAACTGCATTTTTTGTCATCTATTTTGGTTCTTTTTTAATATCTGCTATAATTTTTATGCTCTATATCATGCTGTTTTATTTGCCATACTTTCTAGAAATAAGAAATTTTATTTCCATTTTTACTAATATGCCTTCTCTTATCGCATCTATATCGTTACCATTCGTAATAGTAATATGCTACTTAATACATCTTTTTGTTGTAGCTTTAATTACTCGATGGTTTTGGCGGATATCAGAAAAAAGATCACCTTCTAAATCTGGGATTATACCTAGAAATATCCCCAGTAAAACTCTAAATTATTATCACATTCGAAGTTTTATAATAAAATATCCAAAAAATGCTTTTTCAAGAGGTCCCTTTCCATGGTTATTAAAATGGATGTTTAATTTCACAGGAACTAATAAAATTGGTAAGGGAACTGTTATTGAAGAACAAATCGCGGGAGATCGGTTTGTATCAATTGGGGAAAATAGTTATTTAGGCACTAATGTTGCAATTAGTTCGCATGCAGTTGACGGAGTTTTCGGAAATATATCATTTGCCAAAATAAAAATTGGAGACAATGTTACAACCGCTGCATTTAATTGTATTGCTCCTGGAGTAAATATAGGAAATAAATCATGGTGGTTACCAATGACAGGAGCTACAAAATATAATATATTAAAAGGAAATAACTTTTATTTTGGTACACCTCTTAGAAAGATTTTTAAAAGGAAGGTTATAGAGTATCTACAAATTTCCGAAGAAGACTTAAAAAGAGCAGAAGAGCTAAAAAACAAATTAAGCAAAAAAAATAGAGAGATCGTAATAAATGAATGAACCTTTAGAAAAGGAAAAAGGTAATTTAAATAAAATTGATTACACCATTGATTTCGTAACTAGTAGTGCAATTAGTAGAATAAGTATCAAATTTCTTATTTTTTATATTCCAATTATTTGGTTCTCAGGATATATGGCCACCGCTGTCTTTTTTGATATGTCACTTTTGATAAATAATTGGGTAATTACTATGTTTCTTCTACCAATGTGGTTGATTATTTTATATTTTATTTTTGTTTTTGGCATTGCGATTTTTACAAAAGCTTTCCTGCTCATGATAAATATGATTCATAAGCCAAAAGAAGGTGTTTTCTTAGCAGAAGAAGGTAATCAAGATTATGAATTTTGGAGACTTAGAGTGGAATTGAAAAAATTAGTATTTTGGTTAATGAATAACGGCCCATTACCTTGGATTGTTATGTGGGGTTTTAGATGGTTAGGAACTCGAGTTGATTTCTCTAGTCACATGCATGATGCTTGGGCGGATGGTGAATTTATTGAATTTGGTCGAAATGTAACGGTTGGTCAAGGTTGTGTAGTAATGAGTTCAATGGTTGTAGGAAAATATTTAATTATCAAAAAGGTTATTCTAGGAGATTATACTGTCGTTGGCGGGGTATCAAATATTTCACCAGGAACTATAATGGGTAAAGAATCAATTACTGGCGCTTTTAGTGCAACTGTTCCTAATCAATTTTTAGAGCAAGGTTGGATTTACTTAGGGCCACATTATGCAAGGAAATTTAAACCTAATAAATATGCTGAGCAAAGACGAGACATTATTTATAGAAAAAATGTAGACGAAGAAATAAAATATGAAGTGAAACAAGATGTGAATATTGATGAGGATAAGAAAAAATTACTAAATAATAATTTGGAGGATTGAAAAAAATGTCTGTACCTTCAAGTTTAAAAGTAGGACCAAACACCACTCTTTTTCTAGCTAAAAAAAGGTATTTAATCTTGTATATTTTACTAATATGGATTAGTATATACACAATTCAATTTGAGTTTTGGTTATTTTGGATTGTTTATGAAATAGAGAAATATGTTCATTTCTATCTCTTTTTACCGCTCTTGATTTTTGTAATGTATTTATCAGCAATATTTATCTCTCTAATTTTTGCAAAATTTATGTTAGTTATTGTTAATCTTATCCATAAACCAAGAGAAGGCGTTTTTCTCAGACATCATTCTGATATAAACTATAGATATTGGAGTTTAAGAAGTGTAATTAAAAAATGGCCATTGTGGATTTCTCATAAATTTCCGTTTCCCTTCATGGATAATATATGTTTAAAAATGTTTGGGGTTAAAACTAAATTCTCTAATTCTCTTTTTGAAGGATTTGTTGATACGGAGTTCTTACATTTTGGAAAAAATATCCTTGTTGGTCAATCTGCCATTGTTCAATCGGCTGTCATAGTTGGAAATTTATTTATAATAAGACAGACAGTTCTTGAGGATAATGTTGTAATTGGGGCTCATAGTATTCTCATGCCCGGAACACATATGAAAAAAAATTCCATTTTAGCAGGGAGCTCTATGACAACTGTCGGACAAGAGTTAGAAGAGGGTTGGGTTTATTTAGGAGCCCCAGCGAGAAAATATAAAAAAAATGTATTCTTTGAAGATGATTTAGAACACGTAATTGCAAGCCAAATGGAAAAAGAAGCCATTATAGAAAAAAGACCTGAAGATTTATATACAATACGAAAAGATAAACATACTAAAATTTAATAATTCTCTATAAAAATGAAAATTGGTTATCTTCAAACAAATCCCATTTTTAGCGAAAAGGAGCAAAATTTTAATGAAATTGAGAAATTAACTGCTAATTTGAAAGCTGATTTAATAGTATTACCTGAGCTATTTGCAACAGGTTATACTTTCATATCAAAAGAAGAGGCAGTTTCTTTAGCTGAAAATACTAATGGAATAACTTCTCAATTTTTACTTAAAATTGCTAAAAATACTGGAGCTGTGATTGTCGGAGGTTTTGTAGAAAAAGAAGGGAATAAAATATATAATTCAGCAATGCTCGTGTCAAATAAAGGAGTAATCGGCACATATAGAAAAATTCATTTATATTATAAAGAGAAATTATGGTTTTCTCCAGGTAATAAACCATTAAAAGTGTTTAAAGTAAATGGTGTTAATGTTGGCATAATGATCTGTTTTGACTGGATCTTCCCAGAAACAGCTCGAACCCTTGCTCTCTTAGGGGCGGAAATTATTGCCCATCCTGCAAACTTGGTTCTCCCTTATTGTCAAAAAGCAATGGTTACCCGATCTTTAGAAAATCGAATTTATGCTATTACAGCAAATAGAATTGGACAAGAAAAGCGTGGTAATGATGACTTTAAATTTACGGGAGGTAGTCAAATTACATCCTATGATGGAAGTATTCTTTCTACAGCACCTTTAGATCAAATTTTTATAGAGTTTGTAGAAATTGACCAAAATCTTGTGAGAGATAAGAAATTAAACGATTATAATGATCTTTTTAGAGATCGAAAGAAAGAATTTTACCTAGTTTAATTATATGCATATAAATTCATAAATTGATAACCACTAATGAAAATTGGCTATCCATGTATTAACTCAACTTTAAAATGTAGAAGTAGTAGTACATTTCGCTTAAAAAATTACTCTGAAGAGAGATTAATACCAACAATTACTAATAATTTAAATTGTTTAGAGAAAATTTTAAAATTTAATGTTGATCATAGAATTTTGTTTTTTAGAATTACCTCTGATTTAATCCCTTTTGGTTCGCACCCCGTAATGGATTTTAATTGGCAAGAATACTTTAAAGCAAAATTTCAAGCCATTGGAAATTATATTAAAAAAAATTTTATAAGAATCTCAATGCATCCAGGGCAATATACCGTTCTCAATTCTATCAATGATAAAGTTTTTAAGAATAGTCTAAATGAACTTATTTATCATACTGATATTTTAGATTTGTTAGAATTAAATAGAACTGCTAAAATTATAACACATGTAGGGGGAGTTTATAATGATAAAGCTAATAGTATTAGAAGATTTATAAAACGGTATAACGCTCTAGACAAAAGAATAAAACAGTATTATGTAATCGAGAATGATGATAAAAGTTTCAATATAAGTGATTGTCTAGCAATTAGTGAACAGACAGGGATTCCAGTAATCTTCGACGTTTACCATCATGAATGTAATACTACAACAGAGATGGTTCAAGATGTCTTAAAAAAAGTAATCAAAACTTGGAAACCTGAAGATGGGTTACCAATAATACATTATAGTTCAGAACATCTTATAAAGGGTAAATGTCGTCATGCCGATTCAATTAATATAAACCATTTCAAAAATTTTATTGAATCATCGCAAAATTATGATTTTGATATCATGATTGAAATTAAAAATAAGGAGTCTAGCGCTTTACAAGCTATAAATGCAATTTTAAATGATGAAAGGTTAAATATAGATAGCTAAAATAAAATTAATATTTAATTATAAATCCGCTTTAAACAAATTATGCGTCCTTTAAAATTACCAAAAATGGATAAAAATGAAATAGAAAGAACACTTCAAACAGAAAATATATGTAGAATTGCATTTATTGATGATAAATTCCCATATATTTCTCCTTTTCAATATGTTTATCTCAATGATACACTTTATTTCCACTTTACTGATTATGGGAAAAAAAAGAAGATCTTAGAAAAAAATAAAAATGTATGTGTCTCAATTGAGCATCTAGAACAAGATTTAAGTGCGTTCTACTTTATATCAATGCAGGGTAAATTAGCTCTTGTTGAAGATGAGGATGAAAAATTGAATGTGTTTAAACTAATAGTAAATAATGCTAGAGAAACCTTTTCACAAAATTTTTTAACCGCACATGGTTTTGAAAAGGAAAAAGGATGGAATATTTTAACTAACAAGAATCAGGTATTATATAAATTTATAGAAATGCGCGAACCAATTGGATTAAAATCACCTTAGATTTTCTACAAAATAACCAATTTCTTGTTAAAATAAGAAAGTAATAAAAAATAAATTATTGTGGTTGTAAAATACCTCCAAATGCTAACCATGCCAACAATGATTTAGCAACCAAACTCAATATTACGTAAACACGTTCACCGAAAAGATAATCTCTCCAAGGACCGACTGCCTTATATTGAAGCACCATGTTAATTGCAAAAGTGTTAAATAGAATAAGATAAGTATAAAATATCCAGTATACAAAGTCAGGTATACCTTCAGCATCTACTCCGTAAAAGTAGCCAAAAATAACAATCCAAGGAATAGCACCAGATATACATCCCATTATAAAAGGTTTCCAATTAGTTTTTTCCGTATATTGATTGACTAATTCCATTATATACCCGAACATAATCATTGTAGCATTTAATACAAATATCATAACGAGTGCCCAAAAATCCCAGACTCCAAATAATAGTGCAATAAAAGCAATCATGATCGAACTAGAGAAGGCATACTCGTACCAACGATATGGATTGAATCCTTTCTGCAGATTCTCATTATATCTTTTATTCAATGGATAAGCAATTAATAAATGTGCTAAAGCAGATATTAATAGAAATGATGCTAAAATAGCCCCTACGTATGAAAATGTAAATAGTACCTCAGGATTTGGATATATATTAAAATTATCAGGAGGAGGAACTACCTCATAAGTTAAATAAAAGGTATAAATATCTCTAGAGAATTCTAAAATAAGCCCTATTGTAAGCATTAATATTCCTTGTATTAAATGTAGAATTCCCATATTTCTATTAAATTTCTGCAAATAATCAAAAGATATTTCTGACTTTGAAATAATTTCTTGTCGTTCTCTGTAATTCATTTTAACCAATTTTATTATTATTTTTTAATTTAGATTTTATAATATTAATTATCCAAATAAAGAACTTAAATAATGTTTTTAAAATTTATTTAAATTTTTCAAATCTCATTTTTAGAATTAATGAGTTTAAACTAAAGTTTTAATATTTAATTAATGACTGAAATTTTTATATTTTATATAAATAAAGATTAAATTAGCATATAGAATATCAAGCTTAAATTAAGTTTTTAAATATCTAAAGAAAATTATGTGATAATTATGGCTTTAAAAATCAACTGGTTAGCCGTTGTCGTTGCTGCAATAATAAATTTTACACCTCTATTTTGTAAAATAAAGTGATTATTAATAATTTAGATGCTCTTATATTTAAACCTATTAAGACTGAAATTATTACATTCAAAAGATATAGTTTTTGTTAATTCAAAGTATATATCGACACAAATGTGGAAAATTGTCTATACAATATCACAAAACCACCAATTTCCCGAGTATACGGATGAGTTGGAGGAAATGTTAAAGAAAAATTCATCACCATAATCTAATTACTATCTGTTAAATGGTTTTTGTCGGGATAACCTATAAAGGAAAAGTTCACTTTTTGTTAAAACCGACACCCCCCCTTGAGATTTATTATGATTCAGCAAATATTTGAAATGCTAATTTAATTATTTGTTTTTACAAAAAAATATTTCAAACGACAATTTTATGAAAACCTACAATAGAATTCAAAACCACGGAACTTCTATAAATGGAAAACTAGACCAAATTGCAAATTTCTCATATAATTTTAACAAAATACCACCAATTATTGGTATGATAATTGCCGATCAATTTGGAAATACAATCATGGTTCTTGAATATGAAATTAAGCCAGAAGGAAATTACGGCTCAATAAAATCGTATTTGTCTGAAGATAATAAGAGTTTATTAGAAATCGATCTAATTTCAATGTATTTTAGTTCATTCAAAACATTTGCTGGGCAAACTAACATCCAAAACTTATCAAATCTTGAAATTCATGGATCTAACATTAAAGTCCAGTTGTATTTTCTGTTTGATAAATATATGGTAATTATTTTTCTAAACTCTAAAGTTGATTTGAACTTAAAAGAAAAGGAACAAATTATTCAGTACTTTAAAGAAATTTTAATTAGGTACGAATATGAGTTTCAGTATTTTAATGATTCAAATTCCAGAAGGACTCTTAAAATTTTAGAGAATAAAGGAAAGATATGGTTAAAGAAATTAAATAAAACCTATATACAGGCATTTCAAAACAACTATTTAAAGAAGCATGAAATTCTTGAGATAGTTATTAATAAAATTTCTCCTACAATTAAAAAAGTATTAGGTGAATATTTAGAGAGTATTCCAGAGGATTTTATGAATGATATATCAAGGGAATTAAAGAATAAGATTCACGATAAAATTTGTGAATTCAATTTTAATCTAGATTAAATGAATCAACTATAGAAGATCTAAATAACACTCCATTATTAATATAGAAATTTTTGCGAAGGATATAAGCATAACTACAAAAAGCTCTAATTTTTTAATGTTTTATTTCCGAGTAATCCAAGCAAAAATTACAGATTTTTTTGATACCCAACTTAATTCAATAAGTCTAAATCCAAATTTCTTTCGAAATTTCCTAAAAAAATGGCGGGCCCATTTAGATAAAGATTCTTTTGAAAATGAGATAAATCCGCTTTTGAGTAATGCTTAACTCTAAGTTCGTTTATTATCTTCTATTAACCTTTCAAAAGTTAATATTAACCTTTCAAAAAGCTGGTTTACAGGGTCCTTCTCTCGAAGATGGGGGCATGTTATTTATTTGGAAGTTTTCAAACGGAGAGATTATACAAAGTTTGCCAATTATACAACATTTTCACGGGTATTATGAGGAGTTAAATCACTTAGCAATTTCTAACGATAGCGTCTTTATGCTCTCCGCATCACGGGAAAGAATAGTGAAAGTGTGGATGGAGTTCATGGGATATATAGAATTTCAAGAAATTATTCAAGAACTCTATGATTAGCCTCATAGCAGGGGTATATTAATGGTTATGCGAGAAACGAGGTTATAGGAAGCAAATTACTTTTTCCTTTTTGGCGGCTCAATATGTTCGAAAAGGGTTACGTGAGATAAGGAAGCGTCATAAAACTCATCTTGGTTGCGTGATAGACACCCTTCTACTCGAATCCACTGCTCCACTTTCGGTATGAACCCATACTGGTTAAGTTTTGAAGCGTTCACCAGCACAGAATAATACTCGAACCCTACTAATACTCGTAAAGACATGTATCCATACGTATAACTACGGGTTATTTTACGCTCTCCATTTCGCACTTCTACAATTCTTCCTTCAATTCTCGTAAGCCCTGTACTTGTCATCTATAATTATAGGCAATAATTGTTTGTTTAATCCCACTTATAGGCAAATTCTGTAATGCTCAAAGTTTTGTTACAGGATGGGCACGCCCAGTTTCTTGATACCTGTTTTCCAAACCCAGGAAGCGATTGTTCAATTTCTTCTCCTTTAAAACCTTCTATTCTTTGCTTTGTTTTTCCTTTTTTTGTCTCTTTAGTAGTAATGTAGAAGAAATCATGTAAATGGATTTCATTATCACAATATGGACATTTCGACATAATTGTTATAAGTATATGGGATAATAAATATTTGATCTGTTAGAAGCATATAAAACTTTAACATTAAAATAAAATTGACATAAAAATATATAAATTAAAAAAAGATACAGATCCATGATAAAAATGCAAAAAATTGAAACAATAGAAGAAAAGCTATATACATTTGGACTTCAGCGATGTTAAATAGCCAGACTATATTATTCGTAATATGGAAAAGAATTGCTAGCAGAAAAAATTCAAAAAATGAATCTTGATATGCCATCTATTGAAGATATAAAACGAAAGGCAGAGTAGGTTTTCAATTCAAGCTGTACTTATGATGAACTTTGTTGGTTGAATGCTGAAATGGATCTTTTGATCAAAAAATGCTTTCTCGAAAAGACAAAGAAGGAATTTAATTATTAGACACTAAAAAAAGAGAATTTAAAACAATTTCTATCCACAACAACTATTATTTTGAGGATTTTTAGCAACATAACGCGCATTCCATAAACAACCACAACCTTTTTGCTCTTGTAAAATGATTGCCATTGTTGGACAATTTCTTTTACATGCAGAACACTCCGTGCAGCGTTCTGGTTCATAGATTTCGAATTTCCCATCTTCGTTTAGTTTTGGGATTCCAAAAGGGCATATTTCACCACATATACCACATCCTGTACATAAATCAGGAATGATTGAGATTTTTGGAATGACTATTGCCATTTTAACTGATGATGTTTTTAATGTAATTTTTACCACCTTTTTTTTCTCTTATTAATAATATATTTTATTTTATTTATTTTAACTTAATTTAAAATATGAGGGGGAAAATGAAACTAATAGCTAGAGTTATAAGACTAATTACCAATAAAATCATATTGATTTTACTGAAAGTAGGGTATTCATCTTGGATCTCTTGAGGGCTTGTTGCCATAGTATACCCACTATATGACATTGTGGAGAAGAATGCTAACCAAAAATAAAAGCAAGAACTCCAGAATATTAATGGTAATGAACTATGAAAAAGCCAAGAAATATAACCTAATAGGACAACATTAATAACTCCATAAATTATCCCTTTAGTAATAAATTTTCGTGTGAAATTGGTGATAGGAAATAAAATCATTATTGTTGTATTTGTAATAATAACCCAGAGCCAAATTTCGCCTACAATCCACAATTTACTTATCTCTACAACATTTAAAAGAGTAAGACCAAATAAAATTAAAATTAGTGCAAAACTTGGCCATAAGAAAATTTTTCGTAATAAGAATGTAGTATGTGTAATAGCTGCACGTAAACGATGAAAAGCAGTGAATTTGGCTAGTTTCATTTTCTCTGGCTTTCGAGCAGGTCGTTCTTTTAGAAATTGAGGTAGGTGTTTCGCCCATACAGGTCCGAATAAAACATTAAATGGAAAATTTGGGGCTTCACTTTTAATTAAGGGTGATGCTATTCCTCCCGCGGAAAGTTGAGGAAGAATTAATGTTTTCTTATTAGAAACTTTAGTAATATCAGTAGCTTCTACTGCTTCAATCAATTGTTTATTTCCAAAATTGTTTCCTCGAGCTGCGCACCAAACGTTTATCCCGTCAGAATCCACACATAACACCCAAGCATCAATCCCTTTAAGAGCACGCATAACTTTAATATATGTGTATAAATAATTAGCTGTAACAATAATGGGCGAATTTTCATCTGGGGTAGCTGAATGGTAAATTCCTGGTTCAATTGGAACATGATCTACTTGTCCTGTAAAAATACAGCGATAGATATTCATTTGAGCTCGTAATCCTTTAAATTTTTTAGGGTTAGGTCTATAATATCCTGGTTCTTCTACCTTTTCATCACTAATCTTTTTTAATTCAATTACTCGAATGGATCCATGGTTCCATTTTTTTTCTGCTACAAATTTAAAACCAATAGGCTCTAAATATTTGAAAAACCATTTTACTAAAAAAGTACTTTTTAATCGGAGTCTTCTTAATTTTTTTCTGTACCTCCAACGATTTATGTTAAACAAAATTTTCCAAAGACCTGAAGGAACGAATTCAGCGGCAACTATCATCCTACCGTTTAGTTTCAAGGCTTTCCAAGCGTTTCTTAGAAAATTTTGTTGTTCAAATGGTCTAAGTTCTGAAAGCATAAATGTACTTACAATTAAATCTTTAGAACTATCATCTGCTGGTAAATCACTGATGGAGCCTATTTGATATAGAAGTTTCGTACCTTCTTCAGAAGGATAATTTTTCATAGCAGTATTTATCATTTGTAAGTTTTTATCAATCGCAAGAACTTCATTTCCCTTTAATGCCATTTTTTTAGCAAGAGTTCCTGTACCACAACCTACTTCTAAGATAATCTGTGGTGCTTTGATCCGTTCTAATATCCAATTATGAACTTTAATATTCGTACCTTTAGTAAGTTCAGTGAATTTTGATTCATAGGTTTCAGGTTCTAATTCCAATTTCCGCATGTAAACTACGGCCATTCTATTTACACCTTTTTATTGTATTTTGGGTGGATTCAAAATTCAGTGAAATAACCTCATAAAGTAATTTAGGCAATTTATTGAAATAAAACTGAAAAAAATAAAAATTTTGATCTTTATAAATTTTAAATGTAACCTTAAAGTGAATTCGTTTACTTTAACAACACCCTTCTTTTGATTGGGATTCCTCATCATCATCTTTTGGTTCTTCAGAACAACATCCTTTATCTTTATCTCCCATGCGTAATTAAGACCTCATCTATAATTAATTGTTAGTTGATTAATAGTTAGGATCCTAACTATATAAAAGTTTCGTTTCGTATAATTAAGAACTTAACAAAATGATCTATAATGTAATTTTAAAGGAATAGCAAGTTAACTCTTTAATATTTTAGTGAGTTTAATAATTTCTGAAGTAATTCTCCTAACTTTTTCATCTCTTCTTGATTAATTTCTGGGCAACAGCCATTAACGATTGATTCTAAAGGAGGTGTTTTATTTTTTAAGTTTTTGCCTTTTTCTGTAAGTTTAACAAGAAGACTCCTTCTATCAGAGGGGTGTAATTCACGAATGACTAACTTCTTTTTTTCCATTGTATCTACTACCCCTGTAATTGTAGATCTTGAACACACACATTTTTCTGCTAATTCTTTAAATTGTTGGCCATCAGATTCCCAAAGTTGACTTAAAATAAAATGCTGAGCTGGTGTAAGGTCTAGTTCTTGAATATTATCTCGCTGTAATTTTTCATATTTCTTATTTAAGGCATTAATTAAAGTAAACACATCAACAATATTTTCGGGTTTACACGAATTTTCACAACATTCAGGGGTTTCTTCTTCACTCATACTCCCATCAAATTATTAGGAACGTAATAATTTATATCCTTATAATCTTATTAGTTCTCAATCTTTATTAATTTATCAATTTTCAAATAGAAGAAAGCGAAATCTATAAATTTAGTTTTATAAAATCTAAATTGATATTTCATAAGGAAATGAGAAAGAAATATTATTTATAAAAATTGAATGTGTTTAAACAAATAGTAAATAATGCTATAGAAACCTATTCACAAAATTTTTTAACCGCACATGGTTTTGAAAAGGAAAAAGGATGGGATGTGTTAACTAACATGAATCAGAAATTATATAAATTTATAGAAATGTGTGAACCAATTGGGTTAAAATCTCCATAAACACCTAATTACTTGTTAGAAAAAAAAGTAAAAAAAAAAAATAAATTATTGTGGTTGTAAAATACCTCCAAATGCTAGCCATGCCAATAAAGATTTAGCTACCAAACTCAATATTATATAAACTCGTTCACCAAAAAGATAATCTCTCCATGGTCCGACTGCTTTATATTGAAGCACCATATTAATTGCAAAAATATTAAATAACACTAGATAAGTATAAAAAATCGCATATACAAAATCGGGTGGCCCCTCAGTGTTTGAAGTAACCCCATAAAAATAACCAAGAATTACGATCCAAGGAAGTGCCCCAGATATACATCCCATTATAAAAGGTTTCCAATTAGTTTTTTCCGTATATTGATTAACTAATTCCATTACATAACCGAACATAATCATTGTAGCATTTAACACAAATATCATAACCAGCGACCAAAAATCCCAAACACCAAACAGTAATGCAATAAAGGCCATCATGATCGAACTAGATAAGGCATACTCGTACCAGCGATAGGGATTAAATCCTTTTTGCAAATTAGCATTATATCTTTTATTTAATGGATAGGCAATCAACAAATGTGCTACAGCAGACATTAATAGAAATGATGCTAAAATAGCTCCTACGTATGAAAATGTAAATAATACATCAGGATTGGGATTGATCTCGAATACTCCAGGAGATATTTCTATAAAATTTAAATAAAATGTATAAATATCTCTAGAGAATTCTAAAATAAGCCCTACTGTAAGCATTAATATTCCTTGTATTAAATGTAGAATTCCCATATTTCTATTAAATTTCTGCAAATAATCAAAAGATATTTCTGACTTTGAAATAATTTCTTGTCGTTCTCTGTAATTCATTTTAACCATTTTTAATATTTTTATTATTAAATTTTATAATAGTAATTATCCAAATAAAGAACTTAAATAATGTTTCTAAAAATTATTTAAATTTTTCACCAATTAGTTTTAGAATTAATGATTTTAAAGTATAGTTTTAATATTTTATTAATTATTGAAATATTTATAATCTATATAAATAAAGATTAAATTAGCATATAGAATATCAAGCTTAAATTAAATTTTTAAATATTTAAAGAAAATTATGTGATAATTATGGCTTTAGAAATTAATTGGTTTGCTGTTATCATTGTTGCAATAATATATTTTACACCTCTATTTTGTAAAATAAAGTGATTATTAATAATTTAGATGCTCTTATATTTAAACCTATTAAGACTGAAATTATTACATTCAAAAGATATAGTTTTTGTTAATTCAAAGTATATATCGACACAAATGTGGAAAATTGTCTATACAATATCACAAAACCACCAATTTCCCGAGTATACGGATGAGTTGGAGGAAATGTTAAAGAAAAATTCATCACCATAATCTAATTACTATCTGTTAAATGGTTTTTGTCGGGATAACCTATAAAGGAAAAGTTCACTTTTTGTTAAAACCGACACCCCCCTTGAGATTTATTATGATTCAGCAAATATTTGAAATGCTAATTTAATTATTTGTTTTTACAAAAAAATATTTCAAACGACAATTTTATGAAAACTTACAATAGAATTCAAAACCACGGAACTTCTATAAATGGAAAACTAGACCAAATTGCAAATTTCTCTTATAATTTTAACAAAATACCACCAATTATTGGTATGATAATTGCCGATCAATTTGGAAATACAATCATGGTTCTTGAATATGAAAATAAGCCTGAAGAAAATTACGGCTCAATTAAATCATATTTGTCTGAAGATAATAAGAGTTTATTAGAAATCGATCTAATTTCAATGTATTTTAGTTCATTCAAAACATTTGCTGGGCAAACTAACATCCAAAACTTATCAAATCTTGAAATTCATGGATCTAACATTAAAGTCCAGTTGTATTTTCTGTTTGATAAATATATGATAATTGTTTTTCTTAACTCGAAGGCGGATTTAAATTCAAAAGATAAGGAACAAATAATTCATTATTTTAGTGAACTCTTAGTAAAGTACGAATATGCGTTTCAACATTTTAATGATTCGAATTCCAGAAGGATCCTAACGACTTTAGAGAATAAAGGAAAAGTATGGTTAAAGAAGTTAAATAAAACCTATTTGCAGGCATTTCAAGGCAATTATTTAAAGAAACATGAAGTTCTTGAATTAATAATAAATAAAATCTCCCCTACAATTAAAGAAGTATTAGGTGAATATTTAGATGGTATTCCAGAGGAGGTTATTAGTGATATGTCTAAGGAATTAAAGAATAAGATTCATGATAAAATTTGCGAATTCAAAATATGGTAGCCGAGAGTTTATGAGTAATTTGCTAACAAAATACTCTGTAAAAACTACTAAATTCAAATAATAAAATGAAAAAATAAGGAAAAAAAAAATTTTCTTTTTAGGTTTTATTGCTTTTTGTTTATCATAAAATATGGCTGATTCTCTTCCTCTTTAGTGTTAAATAAGCAGTACCTAATATTAATATAATTAGCGAGCTAACCAAGATTCCAATGTCATACCCAGGGATTCCACCACTTGATCCTCCTTTGGGACATTCCATTAATGGATAATTGTCTTGATTTCCTACAGTCCCAGGAATGTTATAAGGAGTATCACCAATTCCATTACCATTCGCATCTACGCCCGGATAATCATCCCAATAATTCCCTTTTACCCCATTATCCCATGTATTATTAGTACTATAGTCCATAGCATTAATCGAGTTATTAAAACAATTTAGATAAATCTTATTGTTAGCTGTTACAGCTTCCAATTCAATCCCAAAACCCGTAGTATTAGTGATAACATTCCCGTAAATTGTATTATACTCAGAACCGTCTCGTAAAAGAATTCCCCAATTATTATTATTCGACACTAAATTATTCGAAATCGTATTATATCGAGTTGGACCAATGCTACCTTGTAATAATATTCCACAATATGCACCGTTTGAAGCGTTATTATTTGAAATTACATTATAACTTGAATTTCGCATATAAATTAACGTACCCGTCGTTGCTACCATACTATTTTCTCTTATTATCCCATTAGAAACATTTACCATATAAATTCCACCGTAATTAGTACCTGCAAAGAAAAGACAGTCTTCTATCACAAAATGCTGCAAAGAATTCTGAATTTGTAATGGACTCCCAGCTGCAAGGGATGTGTTAAATATGTGATTCTTTATAACGTATGGGCTACCTGAAGTTCCAGATCCAGTACAATATCCTTGATCTTTTGCCCAGCTCCAATTTGTAAGGCTTCCTGGTAAATCATTTATTATGATTGCAGTATTATAGTATGTGGAAATTTGTAGTTCATTATCTCCGGCAAATTTCTCAGAATTATAACCTTTGATGGAAGCACCGATATAAAATAGAGGATATATGAATAAGACTACTAATAAAATTCCAAAAATGAATTTTTTTGTTTTTATTTTCATTAATTTTGACCTATTCTTGTTTTAAATTTTTATTGGATAGAAGTAATTTGATGATTGTACTTATTAATATTTACCCTATGGAAGTTTCATTTAAAAGAAAAATTGTTTAAAATACTATAATTTAAATTAGATATAGGAAGTTACCTTTACGTAAGATGTGAGAAATGAATATTGAAGATATAAGAATCGAAAAGCTGAAACAGAAAATAAAGAGATTCAATGGCTTAATGGAGGAACTCTCTCAAGAGTTTACCGTTATCTATCATGAAGGTAAAGAACGGATATTTCACGACGTTGTTCTGGAG
>JAHQWI010000116.1 GCA_029856085.1 Promethearchaeia archaeon
ATTGTATTCATTACTACTAGCACGGCTAAATACAGCATATATAACTTGACCTGCTCTTAATTGAGCTAAACCGTCCTCTTTTGAAATTTCAAAACAGTAAGGGGGTAATATTGAACTCACTTTAACTAAATTATATTCTGCTATGCCTGCATTTCGTAAGGCTTGTTCGAATGAACCTAATTTAGTTTTATGATATCCTACCCCTTTTACAAAAAAGACTGACTTAGGAACGAGCGACATTTTATACAGACTCCTTTTATATTGATATCGTTTTTATAGATTTTATAAAGAAACATTTATTTATAAATTTAATTAAATCAATAGAATTATTAAAAATTACGAAACTTTAGACTCATTAAATCGAACTTATTTGGATTTGAATTATATAAATTTTAAATCACAATATATCAGCATAAGATTCCTAATTTAGGAAAAAAAGTGCTTATTTCATTGCTATAGTAATTAATCTGGATGAATTTATATCTTATGACATTGAGATTATAGTCCTCATTCATATAAAACAAATTATGGAAAAATTTAAATAACTAATCCTTTTTATATATCGAAAACAAATAGATTAAATCATGCGAGATAATTATAAAAAAGAAAATTATCTAATTAAGAAAATAGAACCTTTTAAGGCTAAAGAGGTAAAGAATATAGACGACCTATTATCTTCTTTAAAGAATTGTGGATTTCAAGGAAGAAACTTAGGTAAGGCATTAGATATCCTTGAAAAAATGGTGATAGATGACAATTGTCTAACAGTAATGACATTAAGTGGAGCAATGGTGCCTGCAGGGATGGGAGATTTAATTTGTGTATTAATGGAATATAAATTTATAGATGTGTTAATCACTACTGGTGCAAACATTATCCATGATTTAGTAGACTCTTTCACTAATGGTGGGCATTATGTTGGGAGTTCTGATGTAGATGATAGCGAGTTATTCCAATTTCGAATCAATCGAGTCTATGATGTATTTCTACCAGAAGATAATTATAAACTTGTAGAAAAAGAGTTATTACATAAAATTAAAGAAATTTTCTTAGTGAAAAAAATAAACATTACACCATCTGAATTATTAAGGAAAATAGGAGAGAAATTGGAAAATCGGAGTATTCTTTCGATTGCAGCAAGAAAAAATATTCCTATATTTGTACCTGCCTTTTCTGATTCCGAACTTGCATTAAATTTAATTAAATATATGGTTAGGAATGGATTTGATTTTCAATTTGATATATTAAAGGAGGTCCAGATCTTTGCAAATATAATAAGTAATTCGAAAAGGAGTGGTACTCTGATTATAGGTGGAGGAGTTCCTCGTAATTGGGCTCAACAGATATTTCCTCTCCTAGATCAACTGGGACACATAAATAGCATGGGTTATAATTATTCAGTTAGAATTCATACCGCTATAGAGTATGATGGGGGGCTTTCTGGTTGTACCTTCTCAGAATCAAAATCATGGGGAAAATATTCACTTGATTCATCATATGTGAGTGTTTGGTGTGATGCTACAATAGCATTACCAATTTTGGTAACGGGTTTATTACAACGTTTAAAAATACAGTGAAATCACTTTTTTTAATATTTTCCTTTAAAATCCTGAAAAAAAAAATTAATTCTTGATAAAATGTTTTTTGGAGTTAATTTAATTCAAAATTATCTGCGATATTTAATGACAAAAGGATTCTAAAGATCTCTTTAGAGAAGATGAAATTCAATTATATCTCAAAATAAACCTTTAAACTAATTCAGAATCAAATTTTTGTGATTTAGCACATTTATCTCTTACTAGACGTTTTTTAATCAAAATAACTATTCTGAATGACTACAGTAATTTATTTTTTCTTAAACAATTCCAAGTTTTAATATTTTAAGAGAATATTATTATCTGAACTTAAATGTAACTATAGATTCTTAAAAATTTTAATATAAAATTTTTATTAGCAAATTATAAATTAATATTTAACTGTAAGGTTTTTTTTATTATTACAACATATCAAGTGTACGGAGCTTTTATATAAATAGAGAAAGGATTCAAAATGACATTGAATTATGTTAATTCATACTTATCGAAATCCTATCGAGAAAAATCTCTTCCAATATATAATAAAAATTATATTAGAGCAACAAGTTTTATGAAAATGACAAAATGAATAATGAAGTATTCAATTTTGCCTAAAAAAAGAGATATTTCAAATATTTTAGAAAATGTCAGAAAATAGTCAACTATTAAAATATTTAGAAATTATTAATAGAATTCTAAACTGTAAAAAAGTTTAAAATGATAATTTTCGTAAATCTTATCTACAAAATGATATAAGATATCTTAACTTACTTATAAACATTTGTTATACTTTAATTTTCTTTTTTAACTTAAGGAATTCTAAATTGCATTAGATAACATTTAAATAGGTTTAATGTTTATTAAAAGACTTGATAATACACATAATTATAATCAGAATAAAATAAAAATAGATTGGGAAGATTAAAAATTAGAACTGAACATATCGTGAAATTAAAAAATAAATAAAAGAATGAGGTTTTGGCAGAAGAGAATTACGATGAATAAAAGGTATTTATGAAAAGTATGAAAAATACAAAGGAGGGATGGATTAAATGCAAAATGGTAAAAAACTTAAGGGATGGGTAAAGGAATCCTCTGAAATAAAAGTAGATCGGGAAAATTTGAAAAAAGAAATTGATAATATGAAAACGACCATTAAGACGTTACAAATTGAGGTTGATAGAATTCTAAAAGCATTAGATATGAAATCTCATGGGGACGAATTTAGAGAGAGAATGAATAAAGCTGAAAAAAGGTCCACTAATGATATAGTATTGTAAGTAGCTAGGAATTACCAAACTCAGATAAAAGATGAAATTACTAAAAGAGGTTTAAAGAAATGAATAAAGAAGAAGAGGATTATGAAGAGGATTGGGAAGACGACTATGAAGTGGAGTATGAAGAAGAAGATTGATATACTAAGTTAGACCATGACATAATTACTTTAAAAAAAAATAAATACTTTTTTTCCTTACTAATCAATAAAAATAAAGTTCTAAGCCCTATTTACTTTCTAAGAGCTCCATACAATTTAAATCTTCTATAATATGCATTGATACATTTAAAGCGTGCAAAATTTCTGTAAGTGGGATATTCAAACTCCACCACCAGACAATTCTGTAAAGGTTTAATAAAGCAAATAATTTGTAATCATACCAACAATTATCCCAGTTGTAGTCTTTTATGCCGATCTTTAAACATAAATTTCTATATGATGATATTCCGTAGAAAGATTATGTCGGTGAAGATTTGTTTTCTGATTACAGGTGTTCCTAAACTATTTAAGTTGCTAACTTTAGGGATATTACTTTTAACTTTTGGAATCCCGTAATCCTCTAACTTATTCGTCTTTCATTTCATTTAATTTTTTATCTATTACTTCTCGCATATATTTGAATCCTGGGGTTAAATTTTCATCTAATTTTGGAATCGATTGTCTTAAAGGAAATTTTAAACCTTGACCTGCTCCTGTTTGAAATAGATTTTCCAATACATAGAAAATGAAGCTTGCGGGCATTCCAATCCCTAGTTCGTGATCTTGAATTCGAGCAAATGAGCGATCCCCTGTGCCAGGGATGACAATTTGGGCTTTACGGGAAATAAACGGTAATTATCCCCCTTTAGAGCAACTTTCTCCGAAACCTTCAAAGGTTGATTGTATTCTATATTTACGTTTGTGTTCATAATTTAATGCGTTTATAATGTATGTGAGTTTTGGTCCATCACAATAAATCAATATGGAATCTGGAATAACGGGAGTTTCTATTAGCGGAGAGACAATTACGCCACGATATGCTAACTCTATAATATTTTTAAAGTTATTCGCATATAAATGTTCCGCTCTCCTTTTTTCAGCTTGAGCGTCTTTTGACCATTTTTGACGCACTTGAGATTCTGTAAATTCTTCCATCGTGAGAGGAACCCATCCATGTGCGACGGAGGACGGAGTACAAAAATTGTCCGCTGCTGTGATGCATAACTTCTGACGAAATCTACGAGCATAAGTAAAAGCTTGGCAAATTGACACATTTTCTCCATTATCTATAGGTCTTCTAACTCCCGGAGGGATGTCGTTCTCAAGATCTTTTATATATTTATTGACACTGGAAAAGAATCAAGATGTAGTTTATGGAATATTTCTTCCCCAGCATTTTGGTAATCCTCTAAAGTCTTATTTTTACTACTCATAATATATTTAACTTCTATTATTCATTTTATTAATGTATTTTCTAATCTCTTATTTTTAAATTCTTTTCCTTAAGTAATCCCACACTCCCGGTTCAATAGGATTTTCAAAAATAGTACCCGCTGTTAACGTTGGATTCGAATGAGGGATTCCATAAGGTTTAAATCCCAACTTTTTACCCGCAAGAAATAAATTATCAAGCACCATTTCTAATTTAGATTCAGGTATTGAAAAAATCATTTCATGGTCTTGAACTGCGGCTAATACACGATCTCCCATGCCTGGTGAAACAACTTGACATTCATTTGTTTTATACGTTCGAACGATACCTTCCTTACAAGAAGCTTCCATTCCGTTAAAGTGACTTGTAATGCACCCTCCATCGTAAGTTGCTGCCAATATTAGATGGGAAAGATTTAAAGGTGAGGTGTATATCAT
>JAHQWI010000117.1 GCA_029856085.1 Promethearchaeia archaeon
TAGCTCTCCTACATTTAAATTATTGGAGTTTAAGGCCTTTAAGTATTTATTTAAATACTGATTCTGTTATTAAGTATATTTTAAATAATAAATCAAATGTATCAAATAATTTTGAAAAAACCGAAGATTCCATAAAAATAATTTTAGGCTTCTGTGATTTTCTAAATAAATTTAAACGATTTTACTCTGAAGATTTATTGTTAGGAGATTTTAATAACCACTTTCTCACAAATTTAAATTTACCCACAAATAAGTCTTATATCATCGATTTATTAACCTCCCAAATGCTCAGTTTTAATGATAGCTTCAATGATGGTCAATCACATTTATCCTTAGGATTTAATAACACACAGTCTCCAAATAATGCTAGTATTTTACTGGACCAACCAGTTACACAAATCTTATATTCTTTAATTGAAAAGCCAGTAAAGAACAATGGGCCATTATTATTGTTTGGATACTCAGATTTTGTTGCTCAAAATTCAACAAGGGATATTATTAATGATATTTTTTCTCATTCCCTAAAAAATAATGTAATTCTCCAAGATAATGGTTTTTTAAATTTGCAAAATTCTACAATAATTAAAATTTTAGATCCAAAACAAAACAAAATCATATTAGATAAGATTTTAATAAATTTGCATATGATTTCAGTAGAAGCAAAGCAAAATGATGATACATTTATTGAATTGTTACAAGGCAAAATGGAATCGATTTTTGAATTATTCAATTTTAAGAAAAACCTTGTTAAGAAAAAATTAAGCACGGTTAATGAGTGGATTAAAATAATCGCGCAGATATTTGGGGAAAAACTAGACTGCATATTAAAGGATTCAATAAAATCAGTAAGTTTTTTTGGATTAAATAAAGCGATTCTAAATCATTGCGGTATAGAACTTGATAGAACGGAAAGTAGTATTTCATTTGCATTAAGAATTTTATCTTTTATGAAAAAACTTATTGAAGAAAAGAATGAATTAGAAAACGATTACTTTACACTGTCGCAACCCCATAATGATAAATATTTACAAGATTGCTGGAATAATGGAACTTCTCATAATGGAGAGAAAATTAACTGTTATTCATCTAAAATTATTAGAAAGAACTCTACTTTATCTTTAGTTAAAAAATTCTCCCTTTTCAAAAAATTTGAAAATATAGTAAATGGAGGGTCCATATTTGATCAATCTATTAATGCAAATGATATCTCCCTTAACAATTATCTAAAAATGTTAATTGATTCAGAAATTAATGCTTTTTCTTTAAGTAATTTTGAAAATTATGTAAGAAATTAAAAATTAAAAGTGATATCTTCGTTTTTATTCTTTCATTAATTCCGCTAAAAGGGCTTTTCTCATCGGAATGCCATAAGAAGTTTGTTTAAAATAAATTGCCTTTTCAGAATTATCAACACCAGGAGAAATTTCTGTTATTCGCGGTAAAGGATGTAATAAACGAAATTCATCCTTTGTGTTTTCAAGATCATTTTCTCTAAAGGTGTAAAAATCTTTCACTTTTTCATATTCTTCTAAATCAATAAACCTTTCTTTCTGAACTCGGGTCATATAAAGTATATCTAATATGTTTAAAATCTTTCTATAATCCGTTATTTCCTTATATTTCATATGTCGTTGTTGTAAGAAATCCTTATCTCGATTTCTCATTTTCAATTCCACAGGACTTATGAAATAAACATTTACATCAAAATTAGATAAAAGAATTGAAAGTGAATGGACTGTTCTGCCATACTTAAGATCTCCCATTATTCCTATATTCAAGCCATTCAATGCGCCGAATTCTTCAGTAATGGTTAAAAGATCTAATAATGCTTGAGTGGGATGTTCTCCACTTCCAGAACCCGCATTAATGACTGGGACCTGTGCGAATTTTGAAGCCATTCTCGCAGCACCTTCAAGCGAGTGCCTCATCACAATACAATCACAATAATTTTCTACTGTCCTAATTGTATCCGCAATACTCTCGCCTTTTTTAATGGAGGAAACATTTCCAGAATGAAACCCAATTACATTCCCTCCTAATCTGTACATGGCAGATTCAAAACTAAGTCGAGTACGAGTAGAAGGTTCGAAAAACAAGGTTGCAAGAATTTTACCCCTCAGAAGATTTGAGTTTCTTTCACTTATCATTTCTTTGCCTTTATTCAAGAAATACGCAATATCTTCTCTATCAAATTGCTTTGCACTTATTATTCCTTCGGCAAATTTTTCATGAAGCATTTAAATTCTCATTTATAATGTTTTTATTAACATTATGAAAGTAAGATTTAAATTTTTTATTATTAAACTATGGTTTTTCAAAAGAAATAGGCTAAACTAATAAAATTTAAAATTTATAAATAATTAAATTAGTTAATTAGATAAAATTAATATTTTAAATATGAAGTACCCTAAAACCACAAGGAAATATTGCCCCAGTTGTCGTTCACATCAGATACATAATGTCTCACTGTACAAAAAGGGCAAAGAACGTGCTCTTAATCATGGAAGACGTCGATTAGAGAAGAAGAAAAGAGGTTATGGAAGTTTTCCAAAAGAGATTTTTAAAAAAAACGCAAAAACTAATAAAAGAAGCACTCCTGTTTTAGAATGTACTAAGTGCAATAAGAAGCAATACGCCAAATCCTATCGTGTTAAAAGACTTGAATTACAAGAAGTATAACCAATAAAGAGGTAAAAATTAATGGCAAATAATAAAAAATCAAAAATTCTAATACCGCAACCAAATAGTAGGTTTTTACGTGTGAAGTGCTTAAATTGTGGAAACCAGCAAATTATTTTTGGATGTTCGGCAACTGATGTGGAATGTTTAGTGTGTGGAAAAACTTTACTCCAATCCACGGGTGGTAAAGCTCGAATTCTTACTAAAATCTTAGAAGTTCTTTCTTAATTACAAATTTCCTTCTTGATTTAATAAGTTCGTGAAACTGAACTTTCACGGTTAAACTTCAATATCGAAGTAATACAATTATTTGTTTTTTAAATAAAAAATATTATCACCCTTCACGCCAAGTGTATTTACACTTTACACATCTAAAAAAATGAGTACTTGGCTCATCAGAGCTTCTAATTTGTATATTCCAGGTTTCTGCCTCCTTATGTTGACATTTGGGACAAATTCTTTTAACTATAAGATGAAGAGAAATTTTATCTTCTTTGTTAACTATTATCAGATTTTTTTCTAAAGCTTCTTTCTTCTTCTGAACACTTTCAAGATCTATTACAGAGTCTAGATTTTCTTGATAACCACACTTACATGCAAGATATCCGTTTCCATCTTCTGTTTTTTTGCGTAAAAGATTTGAACACTCTGGACAGAATTGTACCATTTGTTATACCCTATAGTTTCTCTTATTATTCATATTCCTTTTTTAATTCATAAAGCTTTAGATAGTATTCAAAATTTAATTTATTCATGTCTTGGATGATTTCTGCTACAATTGTTTTTCCTCCATCCACACTAATGACAAGTTCACCAATGACATTAATTAAATCATTTTTCTTATTTCTAAAATCAAGATTTTTAATATCAACATTAATTTGTCCGTTTTTATCATCTAAAATGAGGTGTTCTTTTTCAATAAGATCTTTTATATAACCAGTTACTTGAATTCTAACATCATTATTTTTGATATCTTTTATCGTTCTTTGTTTCGCAGATTGTGATGACATTTTTTCTTTAAAAAACTCTAATTTAATACTACTATACATTGAAAATTTAGGATAAGTATAAATAATTAATTTAATACATAGAATTGATTTTATTAAAAGACTAATATTAAACATTATTAATAATGCTAATTAAACATTATTATCTTAATTATAATTGAATAAAGGTACTGAAAGAATATGAGCTTTACGTTAAAATTGGAAAATAGTCGGATATTGAAAGGGATTGTTGAAACTCTTGCCAGTATTATAGATGAAACTGAGTTTCGAGTCACTCCTAAAGAGTTTACAATTTCAGCGATGGATCCTAGTAGAATCTGTTTATTAAAATTATCGATAAAAAAGGATGATTTTGATGATTATCAATGTAGTAAAGAATCCAAAGTTGGTTTAAATTTGGATGATTTGGATAAGATCTTGAAGAGGAGTGCTGCTAATGATTCGGTTGAGATTGAATTTAATGAAACTGACCAAAAAATAAAAATAAAAATGCAAAGGGAAGGAATATCACGAACAAGAACATTTAGTCTAGCTTTATTAGATATTGATATCGAAGAAATTCCAATGGATAATTTACTGAAGATAGAATATCCTTCGAATTGGGTAATAAACCCAGATTTTTTAGTAGAGGCAATAAAGGATGCTGAAATTTATTCTGAAATTCTTAATATAAACGCCAATGAAGGACAGGGACTTATTTTTAGTTCATCAGGGCAAATAGGTGAAATGGAATACGATCTTAATGAAGATGATTTAATCGAGAGTGAACTACAAGGTTCAAGCAGCGGGGCTTATTCCTTAACATTCCTTAAAGCTATTTTAAAAATTGCTTCAATTACAGAGAAATTAGAAATATCTTTAAAGACTGATCATCCCTTGAAAATGAATTTTGATCTTGTCGAAGGGGGAAAACTAAACTACTTCCTTGCACCAAGAGTAGAAGAAGAAGAATTTGATGAAAACGAGGATATGGACGAATTTTAATTAGCTCTTTTTTTATTAAAATTATTATAAAACCAATTAACTCGTAATAATTAAAACAAAATATCAATCATTTTCAAATAGATCAATTTATTTCGTTTTTAAAAAGTGAGGTAACAGGAGCTTTGAGCATTCCGACTGAATTAATAAATCGTTATCCATGGCTCCCATCGTTAAAAAAACATTATTTTGAAATGGCTTCAAGATCTCCATCTATATTCATTTCCGAAGTATTTTCAAAAGACTTTGGGAGTGATTTAAAAGAAAGACTTTTAGATTTATTTGAAGCCGCTTTCGATAATTTGGAAGAAATTTCTGATTACAAAAGTGATAAATTAAATGTATATGTATATTTACTGTTAAATATCTTTCTCTATGCTTTAGATAATCAATTGATTACAAATCGATTAGCTAATCTATATTCTAAAATAACTTATAACGAGTTAACCAAAGAAAATAATGATGCTAATCTCTATAACATATGCCAAGATCTAGGGTTAAAAATAAGGTATTATGAACCACCAATTAATTATGGCGTGAATATTGTAAAAGATCATCATCAAAAACTTGAGACTAATTTCACAATTCATTTTATTGATTATTTAAGACTTGCATCAAACTTAAGAGATGAATACAGAAAATTAGTGCATAATTCTCTTTTAGAGGGTTATGTCTTCATTCAAAACAAAAGGCTAATTCGTTTAATTCAAGAATATGTAAGAAATAGGCTTCTTATAAAAGAAACTGAGGATAAGGCTTCATTAAAAGCATTTTTAAGCGATGTCTCAGAAATCAAAGATTTTAAGGAGATAATTGATAAAATTTTAAATGCTTGGACTGAAAGAAAAGAAGAATTTGAATATACGTTTAAAATTGATTTTGAAAGTAAAGAGGAACTATTAACATTGTATCCTCCATGTGTAAAAGAAATACTTAAGAAAACACAAGAAGGTCAAAATCTAATTCATAATGAAAGACTTTTTATTGTTTGGTTTTTACTTGCTCTTGAATATCCAGTGGAGAAGGTTGTGGATTTATTTTCAACAATGCCTGATTTTGATCGAGAGAAAACTACCTACCAAGTCAATTTTGCAAAAAAGAAAAAGTATATTCCATACAAATGCTTAACATTAAAGTCTCTAAATTTATGTTTCGCCGCAAACTACAAGGATAAGCTATGTTTAGAGGGTTATGGTTCAGTAGAACCTAGTGAAAGGAAAAAATTAGCTCATCCATTAAGTTATACTAGAATAAAGCAGTATAGAGCTTCTAAAGAGGAGTATTACAAAAATAAAGAAGTTGATGAAGTAAATGAGTGATATTTCATATTTGAAACGCCTATTCAGAACATATTATAAAGAAAAGAGATCTGAAATCCCAACAGTGAGTTCATTTGGCCATCGAGAATTTGGTTATATTCCATGGGATAAAAAAATAATTATGAAAAGACACATGAGTTTTAAAAGTCAAGATAGTATAACAAAACATTTAGGTAATGAGGGGCCTAGACATGTTTATTCGAGTGGAGCGCTTTATACACAACCAGAAATCCCAGATATGGACGGGAAAGGCTATCAGGGTTGTGATTTTATTGTTGATATTGATGTAGATCATTTTTATACTCCTTGTAAGGAAGATCATGATTTCTGGTATTGTAAGGAATGTGGAAAAAGCGGATTGGGGATGGTACATAAGTGTCCCAAATGTGGTAAATCAAAAATTAAAACCTCAGCATGGATTTGCGAAAAATGTTTAGATACCGCTAAAAGAGAAATAATAAAATTGATTTATGATTTTTTAGTTCCTGATTTTGGGATTAGCATAAGTCAGATGAGGATAGCCTTTTCAGGACATCGAGGGTATCACTTGAAAATCGAAAATGATCAAATTAGAAATTTGCCCAGTAATGAAAGAAGGGAAATCGCAGATTATATATCAGGAGAAAATATCTCACTTGAAATTTTAGGCTTACAAGAGAAGAGTGGAACTATTTATAGTTTTTCAGGTGATACTTATGGGTGGGCAAAAAAGATTATTAGAAAAACTTATGAAATACTAAAAAAACCTAATTCAGAAATTCAAGAATTATTATCAGAAAAAGAAAAATTCAATTTTAACAAAAATTACATTAAGAGCTTTCTAAATTCTAAACAAGATTTTATTGATAAGATTGATAATAATAAATACTTTATATTACCCTCAATTGAGGGTTTTGGAATGACTAATTGGAGAAAATTTTTCACAGGAATAGTTCATGAAGTTGGAGTAGAAATTGATACTCCTGTAACTATTGATATCCATAGACTGATCAGGTATCCTGGATCTTTACATGGAAAGACTGGGTTTAAAGTCCAAGAAATATTTCCTGATGAGCTTGATGATTTTAATCCCTTAGATGAAGTAAATGAAAAACTAGATCCAATTGTTTTTGAAAGCAAGGTGCAAACTACTCAGAAATTGGAAGTATTAGATGCACAAGTACCTGCCACAAAAATCAAAGGAAAAACTTATGGGCCTTATACTAAAGGTGAAATAATCGAAGTCCCCCATCATATTGCTATATTCCTTTTATGCAAGGAAGTAGTAAAAACCATATAATTTAAAAATTTATTTACATGAACACTAGTTTAGTATATTAAAGTGAAAAATTTCGATATAAATGGATCTAAAAAGAGATTATGAGAATCTTTATGAGCATTGGCTTAATGAATTCCAACAAGTAGATTTAACTAAATTAAATCAGAAACTTTTTGATAAATATAGTAAACTTTTAAATTCTATTGATATTCATCAAGAAAATGATACCGATAACATTAAATTCCAAGTATTTGAATCTTATAAAAAAAATATTAACTATTTATATGAAGATCTTTTAAGGATAAGAGAGCTTAAAATTATCAATACCGCTCTTGCTCTTAAAGAAATTAATATTAGTAATGTTATTGAAGCTGAAAAATTACTTTACCAAAATTTAGTAAGTTCAATTAAAGGATATAAAAAAGTAAAAGCTATTTCAATTTTTGAAGGTGGAGAAGAATTAAAAACTGAAGAAATTATTGAATCTAAAGTTGAAATAGAACCAGAAATTGCACAATCAGAATTATCCATAAAAGAAAAAGAATCTATTATCTCTGAAATAGCCAATGAACAAAAGACAGAACAAGTGGATTTTACCTTATTAAGATTTATAAGGAAAACACCACCATTAGTAGGAATTGATCTTATTAATTATGGACCATTCGAAGAGGAGGACATTGCTTATATTCCCTCTCAAAATGCTGTTATCCTTGTACTAGAAAAATTTGCAGAAAAAGTAGAAATCCCTTAATAATCATTTAAATTTTTTTTCAAATTCTTCTTTAAAATAGATTAATCGATATTTACCATATTTATCTATTAAAGAAAATTTTGGAGGTCTTGGAATTACCAACTGACCCTTACAATAACGACACTTTGAATTAGGGTTTGCTAAACCGTATTTCTTACAGCTACTACACTTCTGTAAATATTTTGTCATAGGATAGTCAAATATATTAATTTAGGATCTAGTCTCTTATGAATTCAAATGTACCATTATATTGACCTGTTTTTTGTTCAATAATCTCTAAAGCATCAGACAATATATTTTCTGCGTCTAAATAGTCTTTTGTTATAACTTCTAATCGGTAAAATGGTGCAGCTAAATAATTAATCGTAATATTACGAGTTAACTCTGAGTCAATGACTTTTGAGGCTTCAATTAATGATTCTTTAATTTGCTCTATTCCATTTTCTGAATTAAATGATAGCTTAACTTTCCCAGATATACTTACAGTTGAAATTTCTACATTCTCATCTACTATTTTTAATAACGCAGTTCTAAATTCATCCGTAACTCCTTCTAAATTGCTTAAAATTTCTTCTCCATGTTCCTTTAGATTCTCTATAGCCTCCTGATAAGTATCAAAATAATCTAAGACAGGAAATCCAATTAATTCATAAGCTTCATCAAGATTTATATTAATTCCTTCAGTTTCGGTAAGGAATTGCAATAAATTCTCATATTTCACTGCATATTTCCATTCTTTTAGCCTAATCTCTTTCTGAGCGGAATTTACTCTTCTTAATGACATATCGACGTGTCCCTTTTCTGGATCAACGCGCAATACACGTAATACTATTCTCTGGCCAATTCGAACAAAATTTCTTATATTCTTAATCCACCTAGAGCTTATCTCTGATATATGTATCATTCCTCTTGCTGTTTCCTCAGAATATAAGCCTTCATAGTCAACCAGATCAACGTAAACATATTGATTTTGAACTTCAGTAACCTTTGCTATGACAAACTCCCCATCCTTTGGAAATTTTGCTCTACTTTTTACCATAATATTAAATAACTATTGTTTATTCTTTTTCTTTTTTTCAATTATTACCTTATTTAACGATCTATAGTTTTTTATTTTTATTATCTTATTCGCTTGGAAATTAAAAAGATAAGATGAAAAAGACCTTAAATTTAGTAGAATATAGTAAAAAATATAAACTCAACAACATTAAAAAATAACATCTAATAAAAACATAAATTGAAATTAAATTTTAAAATTAAAATAATAATAGATAAATAGATGAAAAATTATGAGTTCAAAAGTTAAACCCCATCTTAATCTTGTTAGTGTGTTTTAGTTAAGGACACTCCAAGAAATTATCGGTCATATAGACCATGGCAAATCTACCATGATGGGGGCTCTGCTCATCGAAACTGGAGCAGTTACCGATAGAGAGGCTCGTGAGTTAGAAAAACTCGCAAAAGAATACGATAGAGATTCTTGGTCTTACGCTTTTGTTTTTGACAAATTAAAAGAAGAACGACAACGTGGAATCACAATTGACTTAGCCTTTCGCAAGTTTGAAACTCCAAGTCGATATTTTACCATAATAGATGCTCCTGGCCACGCAGATTTTGTCAAGAATATGATAACTGGCGCCAGTCAGGCCGATGCCGCAATTCTCGTCGTTTCTGGAAAGAAAGGTGAAATGGAGGTTGGAATTGCTGCAAACGGACAAACTCGTGAACATGCATATTTAGCACAAACTTTAGGTGTAAAACAACTTGTTGTTGCGGTAAATAAAGCTGATGTTTATGATTATAGTTAAGATCGGTTTAATGAAGTTAAAGAATCTGTCAGTGATCTTCTAAAAAATATCGGTTTTCGTGTAAAGGATGTACCATTCGTGCCTACAAGTGGTATGGCAATGGAGAATCTTTCGAAAAAGAGCGATAAATTGCCATGGTATGATGGTCCAACCTTAATTGATGCAATTGATAACTTTACACTTCCCGAGAAACCAACTGGTAAAGCTTTAAGAGTTCCGATTCAAGATTCCTATAGTATTAAGGGAACTGGTGTTGTACCTGTAGGTCGAGTAGAAACAGGTGTACTGAAGAAGGGCGATAAAATAGTAATCATGCCAACTGGCTTCGAAGGAGAAATTAGAACTATTGAAATGCATCATGAGGAAATCCCTCAAGCTGAGCCTGGAGATAATGTTGGTATAAGCATCCGTGGAATTACCCTGCAAGATGCGAGTCGGGGAGATTGTTTAGGGCATCCTAATGATCCTCCTACTGTAATTAACCCAAGTGGAAAATGGACAGGACAAATCATAGTAATCTGGCATCCAACTGCTGTAGCACAAGGTTATACACCAGTAGTTCATGCCCACACAGCCCAAGTTGCCGCAAAGTTTGTAAGTTTAGTTAAAAAACTAGATCAGAAGACAGGTGCTGTAATAGAGGATTCTCCTAAGTTTTTGAAGAGAAATGAAGCAGCTATCGTTGAGTTATCTCCAATCAAGAAAATGTGCCTCGAGAAATATGAAAACTTTCCTGAAATGGGCCGATTCGCTGTAAGGGATATGGGGAGAACGGTCGCCGTAGGGATAGTCAAAGATATCGACACAGGAGCATAAAGAAATCTTTTTTTTTTGAACTTTTTTATTTTATACTTATTTTGATCTATAGGTTTTTATAATCTTATTGTATAATTCTAAATTTTTTTTTTATCTATTTTTAGATTTTTAGCTTTATATTGGAATAATCCCATGTTATACGAATATTATTTTAATATTTGAAGCTTTAATCACCTTTTCTTAGTAAGAAGATTCTAATAAGAGAAGGTTGATTGGAAGTTCACGCGACAAAAGCAAAAATATGTTTTGTAGGGCAAAGTGGGGTTGGAAAATCTTCATTGTTATCATTACTTCAAGGAAGGAAAATCTCAAAGGAGACAAACCCAACTGTGGGATTAGAAATAGAAGACTCTATTTTAAGTGGAAGCAAAGTTAATGTCTGGGACTTTGGGGGTCAAGAACGTTTTAGATTCATGTGGCAAGATTTTTTGAAAGGAGCGGGGTTAGCAATACTAGTATGCGATTCTACTGAAGATAGTATCGAAAAGACAAAAGAAATCTATAAAAAGTTTTCACGTTATATAGGTTCAAAAATAATTGCGATAGCAAATAAACAAGATCTTCCTGATGCTTTAAGTGCAGAACAAGTTGAAAAAAAATTAGGTATCCCTACTTATGGAATGTCTGCGATAAGAGTAGATCTACGCGGAAGAATTAAGCGTATTTTAGAATACGAAATTGATAGTAACAAATGATTTAATAATTAGAACAATTTTCCAATTAAGTGTGCCAGGCGAAGACACTCTGGTAATTTAGAATCAATTCTACTTTTTTGTATTAATAATTCTACTTCAGAAATTTCTATACCTTTTAAATGATAATAAAGACTTGAGATTCCCCCAGCAGTTTGAATTCTAGTTTCGTATAGATTTCCAGCACTTTTTATGTAATGGATTTTCTCTCTATAATTTTCTGGAAATTTTTTAATCAGAGCATTGATAACAGAATCGAGATTAACTTTTTGATCATTAAATGCAATTATAGGTTTTTTCAATTCATTGTAAATTTGTTCAAGGTTAACGATATTGAAACCTCCAAATGTTATTGTATGAGTAAGTACATATTGGATATGTTTCTTATTTTGCCGTACAAGTTCAATTATTTTTTCAGTTGCATTATTTCCATCAATATTAATTTCTGTTCTTATTACATTTACCAACCTAGTACCTTGGCATATAACTCCAATCAGTTGAGTTGTCTTAAGTCCAGATTTTAAATCGAAGGTTGAATCATCTATTCCAATAGTAATAGGGTTATCTTTCATAGTACTATTTCTTAGGTAAAAGTTCCTTAATATAATTGAAAAGACTAGTAAAAGCTTCTATGGCACTCTTTATCTCTTCATTTCTAATATTTAAATCTCCCCTTAAATTCTCTGATAAATAGTTAATTATTTCAAATAAAGAAACTTTTTTGCTGAGCCAGACATAGGCGACTAAGGCTTCAGCTGTATCAGCAAGATCATGTGCATCAGCTCGAGTTTTTGCGAAGTTCTTCATGTTGGCATTTTTCAACGCGTTAGCTAAAATTTTTTTACTAACTTTTACCCCAGTTCTTAAAATTTTTTTATTTGGACTGTTTTTAGTTAAATATATCGATTTTGCCATAGAATAAGTGAGATTTACAATTCCATCTCCTATTTTTGCTAACCCTTTATCTGTCCCTATCGCTTTTGGGGATTTATTCAGGTCTAGGTCTCTAATTAAAAACTCATAATCCATTAAGATAAGTTGAATTATGGCTTCTTATAAAGTTTTCATATAAAGATTATAAAAATAGTTAAGTAAGTTTTTGGAATAGTTTTTGGACTTCGATCACTTCTTCCCTTAGAGATTCAATTGCTTCAAACAAAATATCTTTGATTTTACCCTTATCAAGGCGAATAAAGATTTGAGCTGGTACTATACCTGTTACTTTGTACGCTGCGGCATTTACACCCTCGGTCTTTAATAAATGTTTCACGAGAATATTACAGAAATCATGTGATTGACCTTCAATAACTAGTTCGTAATCATTCTCGCCAACTGTTTTAGTTAAGTTTAATTTGAGGTGCTTATAATCTGGAAATCTAGCTTCCTCTTCTATTTCAAATTCTTCTTCTTCTTCAATATCATCGTCATCTTCTGATAAAGGAATAATTTCTTTCTCTTTTTTCTCACTTAATTCAGGGTATTCACTAATATCATCATCAATTAGCTCATCTTCTAAATCATCTAATTCATCTTCATCTTCTGGTTTTACTGTTTTTTTCTTAGCCATTATAAAAACACCAAATAATTAGGAATTGATAATATGAAATATTTAAAATAAAATAAAATTTTTATGGTTTTGTAAGAAAAGTCAATTCTTATAGGTATTGATTTGCAAGGTTTTTTAATCTTTCAGTTGCTAGATTTTGAAGATCTCGTGAACCAAATAAAGTAATCTTTATGTTTTTTCCCTCAACGCAGGCATTTAAATTGAGATAATTTATCTTTTTTTGCACGTTTTCAAGGAATTTAATAACATTGTCTAAAGAACCACTATTATTATAGAAATGAATGACTTTTTTACCTACTTTTTTCAAATCTAAACACTTTTAATATGTATAATGGTTGTTATGAAATAATTTTAAGTTAAGTTAAAAAAAATTAAAATCTTAAAGGTTCAGAAACATTCCTATAGTCATCTGCCATTTTTCTCGTTTCGGTGTTCCCACATCTTTCACATCTTAACTTATTATAACCAATTTTATCCAGAGGTGTTCCACAAATAACACAATCTGCATAAATTACTCCAAGATCTTTCCTACTTGTACTTAAATTAAATTCGTTATAATTTAAGCTGATTACACGAGCTCTTATAATATCAGTAATTTGAAATGCATCTTGTATTTTTTCAATAAATCTATCTGAGATTTGAGAGACATGAATGTTACCAAAATAGCTTGAATTAAAATGAATTTTCTGATTTATCGTGCAAAAATTTGTACCAACTGAATACTGGCGTAAAAATAAGATAGGGCCAATAACGATATCTCCAATTTTTACAATTTTTCGGTCTTTTTCTTGATGAGTTTTTATTTCAATTTTTCTTTTTTCATTGTCAATATCAATAAATCCTGATTTAGTCGCATAAATTTGCCCATCTTTAACAAAGGTTGATTGCTTATCAGGCAGAAACTCCTCAACGACTCCAAGATACTGACCTGTGAGAACCAGATCGTCATTTTTTAAAGATTTTTTATCCAATAGTATCAACACTAATCTTTTAATTTCCCAATTTCTTTCTTTATTAAGAAAATATTATTAAATAAAATAAATAAATTTAATGTATTAATCATAAAAGAGTAAACATTTTTACGGATGAAAATCAACAAAAAAGAATTAATCTCTATCATCCAAAACACTGAAACATTTACTAAACCTAAAATTGAATTGGAACAATATTGCATTGATGCTATCAGTGCTGTTGATATAATATTATTCGCCGGTTTAGAATATAACGATATTAATAATAAATTTATTATTGATCTTGGCTCCGGAACAGGAAGATTATCTATAGCAAGTGCTTACTTAAAAGCGAATTCAGTTTTAAGTATTGATATAGATTTTAACGCATTGAATACTTTAAAAAAAAATATACATGCCCTGAGATTAGAAAATATCATATTTCCTTTATGTACTGATGTAGGTAATCTTGAATTTTCAAAGAAGCACTTCTTCAATAATTTAAAAATCACTACAATAATGAATCCTCCTTTTGGAGTCAAAAAGAGAGCTGCTGATCGTATTTTTTTAGAAAAAGCTTTCTCTTTTTCAAATGTGGTTTATTCTATTCATCTAGCTGGAGACAAGGTTTTTAGATTTATCTCTAAATTTTGTGAGAGATTTAATTGGCATATTGATAATTTCTTTCCTTATAATTTGAGTCTAGAAAGAACCTTTCAATTTCACACAAAAAAAACTAAATATATTAATGTCAATGTATTTAGGTTTTTAAAAAATAGAATATAAATTTATTAAATTATTAAATACTTATTGAAATTTCTTCCACGAGTCTAAATTTTGGGGATATTTTGCATTTTCTCCTAGCATTTCTTCTATTCTTAGCAATTGATTGAACTTGCATGTTCGATCTGATCTACAAGTAGCTCCTGTTTTAAGCTGCCCTGTACAAAGTCCAACTGCTAAATCTGCAATGAAGGGATCCTCAGTTTCTCCAGAACGGTGTGATACCATAACATTAAATCCATTATTGAAGGACATTTTACACGCATCTATAGCCTCTGTGAGAGAACCAATTTGATTCACTTTCAGTAATAAAGCATTTCCAGCTTTTTCATTTATAGCTTTTTCTAAGATTTTTATATTAGTTACCGTTAAATCATCGTCTACAACTTGCATTGATTTATCAATTTTAGCAGTTAAATTTGTAAAACTTCTAAAATCTTTTTCGTCAAATGGATCCTCAATTGATTTTAATGGGTAATCCCGAACTAAATCGAGATAATATTGTAATAACTCTTCTTCACTTAGTTTTTTTCCATCAATATTATAAATGCCATCTTCATAAAATTCACTCGCTGCCGCATCCATTCCTAAAACAAAATCAGTGCCTATTAAAAATCCTGCTTCTTCGATTGCTTCAATTATAATCTCAACAGCTTCGGATGTTAAAGATAAATTCGGGGCGAAACCTCCTTCATCTCCAACATTAATCGCGGAGGGACCATACTTTTTAGCTAATAAGGTTTTTAATGTTTGGTATACTTCAGCTACATTCTGTATAGCTTCTGAGAATGATTTAGCGCCTATGGGTAGAACCATAAATTCCTGGATTGATATATTATTTCCCGCATGTTCTCCCCCATTGATAATATTACAAGATGGCAGTGGTAAGAGATAATCTTGTCTTGTCTTATTGAATGCTAATTTATGGATATGAGCAAATAATGGTATTTCGGATAAATTTGCCGCTAGCTTAGCAACTGCTAATGAAACAGACAATATAGCATTAGCTCCTAAATTACTCTTATTTTCAGTTCCATCAATGATTATCATTTCTTCATCAATTTTTGACTGTTCTCGTACATCAAACCCTAACAGCTTTTTACTTAATATCTCATTGACATTAGATACTGCTTTTGTAACGTGTTTACCTTTAAAAGCTTTTCCACCGTCTCGTAGTTCAAGTGCTTCTAAAACACCAGTAGAGGCGCCAGAAGGAACTGCAGCCCTCGCGTATATTTTTCCTGCATAAACCTCTGATTCTACAGTGGGATTTCCTCGTGAATCTAAAATCCATCTAGACTTTATATTTGTTATTTTGAATTCAGTCATAAATATCCTATAAGTTTTTTTTTTTTCAGATATGAATATTAATAAGGAATTAAGGAAATTTAATTCTTAATATAATCTATTAAAAGTTAAATTCATCTATTAAAAAATATGTCTCTTGAGAATAGACCTTTCGTTGAAAAATATCGTCCCAGATTTTTAGGTGATGTTGTAAATCAAGAAGGTATCATTAAACGTTTGAAACAATTTGTTAAAGATAAGTCTATGCCTCATCTCATTTTTGCTGGTCCGGCTGGTACAGGTAAAACAACTTCTGCGCTAGCAATGGTTCGAGAATTATATGGGCGAAAGATGGCAAGGAATAGGACATATTTAGAATTAAATGCCAGTGACGCAAGAGGTATAGATGTCATAAGGACATTTATCAAGGATTTTGCGAAAGCACTACCATCTATAGACATTCCATATAAAATATTGATCTTAGATGAAGCAGATAACATGACATCCCCTGCTCAACAAGCTTTAAGGAGAACAATGGAAAAATATACAAAAAATTGTCGGATGATTTTAATCTGTAACTATTCAAATAAAATTATTCCTCCTATTCAATCAAGATGTGTTGTATTTCGATTTTCATCTTTGAGTAACACAGATATCAAAAAAAGAGTGAATTATGTCGCAAAACAAGAAAAGATAACCTTAACTCCCGGAGGTCTAAATGCTTTAGTAGATGTTTCTAGAGGGGATTGTAGAAGGGCTATAAATTACTTACAATCATGCGGCACGATCTCTAAAAAAATTGATAACGATATTGTTTTTAGAGTTGCCGGAGAAGTCCCTCCTGGAAAGATAAAAGATATTTTAAAGGCTGCTTTAGAAAGACAATTACAATTATCAATTAAACTATTAAATGATTTAATCAATGATTATGGGCTCTCAGGACAAAATATTATTAAAAATATTCATAGAGAAATTTATGACTTAAATATTTCTGAAGATTTGAAAATTGAACTAACTAAGCTTTTAGCTGAATTTGAATATCGCCTAAGTCAAGGTGGAACGGAAGAAATACAGTTGCAGGCATTACTCGCTAAAATCGTGATGTTGCAGGAGGCTGAATAGTTGATGTTTAAAATTAAAAGATAGTTTATTTTTTAAAAAGAAACTTTCCATTCTTCCCTTAGATTTTAGATCCTCACTTAATTTAACTTTTTCATCATAAATAATGTCCCATAATATTAATCCCCTTGGATCAGCTGGTTGATAAGAAAAGACTTTCAAGGGATCGAGTAATTGAATGAAATCGTCATATAAGATTTCACCAATTCCTATTTCTAAAATTTTCTTAACCATGCGGCGAACTTGTTGTCTTAAAAATCCTTTGCTTTTAAACTGAAAAATTAAAAAATCACCATCAATTGATAATTTTACTGATTCCATATCTCGTTTAGTATTTACTTCGTTCTTACCTCTTTTTGAGAAATTAATAAAATCATGTTGCCCTTCTAAGGCTCTACAAGCTTTATGCATGATTTCAATATTTATAGAGCTAAAATTCTGAAGATACGAAAGTGGTTTTGGCACGAGATATATATAATGGCGTAATTTCGCATTATATCGAGAAGAGAAATCTAATGGCACTTTTGTATATGCCCAGATCCCTATATCATGGGGTAAAACTGAATTAATTTCCATTAAAACTGGCTCTTTTTCCAATATACACGTAAAATATGCGCCACGAGCAGATACACGTCTATCTGTTCTGCTCGCCGCCTCAAATTCTGAAAGTTTAATGTTGTAGATATATTTTTTTTTCATTAATGCTTTTAAAATACAATCTTCTATAGTCAGAAAATTAGATTGTCTTTGAGATCCGAAAAATTTCGATTTTCCTATATAATATATTTTAAAAAGGTACTTGCTTTTTTCCATAGTTTTTAGATCAACATTATTTTGTACTTCAATCAAAGATGTAAAAAATCTAAAACATTTTTATTTTATTGATAGGATTTTGATTTTTACAATGTGTTGGATTAAAGAAAAACATTTTAATCTGAAGGATATTTTTTATATTCAAAATTTAATTATGGTTTATAAATTACCAATTTATTAAAATTTTAAATGAAATGCCATGGTCAAGATCATTGCTTCACTAAGAAATTTCCGTGATCGCATCAGAACCTCAATAAGCATAAAAACGCAAAACGTCTTATTTTTCTTAGCAATTTTTATGGTTGTATTCTTAGCGATTTTATTAAGGATCAGTCCAATGATTAGAGGACCACGATTAATTAAAGCGTTTGATCCATGGATTCAATGGTATAACGCAGAATATTTATCGGAACATACTTTATACGAATACTTTACATGGCGTGATTTTAAGAGCTGGTATCCAACTGGATTTTACCGTGGAGGTCTACGTCCAGGTTTGACCTTTACAGTTGTGATTATATATAAAATATTTACCTTTTTTGGGATTCCTATCTCACTGTATGACATATGTTATTTTTTCCCTGCAATTATGGGCGGTCTAACGGTATTAGTCATTTACTTCTTAGGAAAAGAAATTCTTGATCGAGGGACTGGATTAATTGCTGCTTTTTTTCTAGCCTTTAATCCCGGTTATATGCAGCGTACAATGGCAGGATTCTTTGATAATGAAACAATTGGTGTTTTTGCTACTCTATTGACATTTTTATTTCTTTTGAAAGGTATAAGAACTGGAAGATTTTTATTTTCTATTCTTGGTGGTCTTTCCTTAGGGTATTTGTCTCTAAGTTGGGGTGGTTATCAATTTGTTTACTTAGTTATCCCATTACTTTGTATTATATTGATCCTTACTGAAAAATACAATGAAAATATACTAATTACCTATGCTGTTGTAGAAGGAACTGGTTTGTTAATCTTTTCTTTATATTCAAGATTTAATTATGGGTCCTTATTCTCAGATTTAGAAACAGGTGGCATTTTTCTATTTACTATAATTTTAATTATATTTCATATTATCCACACAAAAAAATCCGAACACCCATCTTTATATAAAAGTATTCTAAATGTTGTAAAGTGGGGTTTTATACCCGCATTAGTAATTGGTGCTATGGTTATATGGATTGCTCCTGATCTTCTTCCTTTTGGTTTTGGTGGGCGGTTTCAAACGATCCTTAACCCTTTATTTCGCGAGGATATAAGTCTAATAGCTTCAGTTGCAGAACAGATGCCAAGTTCCTGGAGTGTTTTCTATTATAATACATTAATTCCATTAATTTTAACACCTCTTGGTGTTTATTTCTGTTTTAAAGTTTTAAATGCCCCAGAAATTTTCCTAATTGCGTTTGTTATTCTAATGTATTATTTTACAGGAAGTATGATTCGGATTATATTAGTATTTTCACCTGCAGTCGCTTTGATGGGGGCATATGGATTAGTAAGTATTTTAAAAATTTTTGGTAGTTTTTTAGGAGAAAGGAGAGAAGGCATTAGTAGAAAACGTAAAAGACAATTAAAAAGCACAATAGGGAATTCTGAAATCCTGGCTATATTTATGGTTGTTGGGTTCTTAGGTGTCGCTCAAATTGTTCATTCAACAGATATTGCAATTGACCAATTTTCTTATAGTCAATTATCACCGATGGGTGTTATTCATGATTGGGAAGAATCTCTGATGTGGATGAGATCTAACTTAGAAGGGACTGATGTAGTTGTATCTTGGTGGGATTACGGCTACTGGCTTACCCCAATAGGCAATGTCACTACGGTTAATGATAATGCTACTAAGAATTCAACTAGAATCGGTTTGACAGGTATGGCTTTAATGCAGACTAATGAAATTTACAGTGCAAAAGCATTTCGTGCCTTAAGAGCAGATTATGTCTTAGTTTATTTTGGTTTAATGATTCCTGGATTGGGTGGAGATGAAGGGAAATGGCCTTGGATGGTAAGAATATGCAATGACAGATATTCAAGTTATAAAGCGTTAGGTATGGAGGAAGATAATTGGGGTGAAGATTTTGTATTTAACGAAAGTGAGTACCAGAATCCTGATACAGGGAGAATGGGTGCTAACTGGTTTAATAGTCAGTTAGTTAAGTTGATGTTTTCTTCTGCTCCTGAACTGGGGTATTTACTGCCAACAAATCCGGCTGATATAGAGCAAGGAGACATAAGGTCGACTTATGTTAATACAATTAACAATGAAAATAATCCTACTGATGATGGTTTATTATGGAAAGATTATATCCCTGATAATGGATTATATGATTTTAACATATTTTATCCAATATATATCTCAGCTTTAGGTTTAGTTAAACTTTATAAAATTGACTATACAGTCTTAGAATCTAGTTTCATGATAGAAGAAGCAGAAGTTTTTGAAACTGGATATGCTACATTCAACCTAAAAAATACTGGTACGAAAGATTTAACCATAAAAAGTGTTGAAGTAAATGGAACTGAATATGATTTTGTAATGCGTGAAAGTGGTGATCCTACTATAGTCGAAAGTGGTGATTCAGAAATGGTTTGGGTAGACACGAAGGGTACAACTTTTCAGGAAGATGATGTTGTGAATATTAATGTAACTGCAGAATCGGTAGCATTACAAGGAAAAAAATATGAATTTTCGAATGTTACGAAAAATTTCTTTGTAAAAGAACCGGAACAAGGCGCTATTAGAATTAATAAGGAAAATAGTAAGGTAATCCAAAAAGATTCTTCAACAAATGACATATATCTTGAAGTAGAAAACTTTGGAGATACAATTGAAGTCTTAGAAAGGTTCTATCTCAATACCGATACTGTAGAAAATAGAATTAATCCTAATAACATTGATTATCTTAGTGGTTCATCTATTTTAAAACCAGGAGAAAAAGTAGATATACATATAAATGATGTTTTTACTGACTTTTACCCTATTAGGAATTATAATAAAATTGGAGTTGCCAGCCCTAATAATGTAAGTGATGAGGTGTTATTTACTTCAACTATGGAAAACTATTCTATTTCTATCTTAAGTAAAGAGAGAATTATATCCCCCGAAGCTTTAGTCGCAATTAATAGTAATGATAGAGAACATATCCCCGTTAATTTCAACTTGACCCATGGCTTTACCTATGAAAATGAATCTACAATACTGAAAATTAATGTGAAAAATACAGGGGATATTATATTTGGGATAGATTCAATTTATTTAACAGAATCTTTGATTGAAGTTGACTATGCAGATTTCTATACAGAAAGTGGAAGTCTACTTTTAGATAAAGACGATGAGGATTTTATAATTATTGATGCAACTGACTATGGGGATTTTGAAATCAACGATGAGATTTTAGTTTGCGTCACTGGAAGTTTCGGGACAACAGCGACTTCAGATATAGGTTATATTCATACTATAAAAGATGAACCAGATATTCAAATAATTGAAAATATCGATAGTATAATGACATCCTACATCTATGCAAATGAAACAGGGAAATTAGTAATTAAGAACACAGGAGATGAAACAGTAACAATTGATAATATTTATATAAATTCCACACTCGCTACTAACATAACATATCTCTATGGAAATCCTTCTTTAGATGTTCAAGAATGTGCAATAGTCTCATTCGATATTCCGAACTTGATGATAAACAAATCAAACAAGATGATTGTAAATGTTACAACTACAATTCCATCAGTATATACTAATACAACATTAAATGCTTATGTGGACCCAGTATATTATAATATTGTGATTGATGATGATGCCACTTATGTAGATTATTCTGGAAACATGACTTTATTATTTACTAACACTGGAGAGTTCAATGTTACAATTGAGTCTGTTTATGTAAATGATACTTATATACCATTATCTCAACTTTATGCTTATTTTAATGATACTTGGGTACCATTAACCAGTAGTAATATAGAGGCTTTTGAAATTGGTATTGGAGATACTATGAAATTAACAATCAGTGTTAATAATCTCGAATTGATAATAACACCACTAGAGATTGATATTGATGATCAAATAGTAATCACTATACGAACAGAAGAAGGTGCTGAGATTATTCATGAAGAAATCGTAATTCCATAAGTAATCACCCATGTATTTTAACTTAAATTAAATTCCTTTTTTTAGAAAAAATCATAACATATGATTCATTAGAATATCTATAGACTTATCTCTTATATATTATATTTTGTATAAATAGAAAAATAATTAAACATAATAAGTAAAAATTATATGATTATGGACTTTCAATTACAAACTGATTTTGAACCTGCTGGTGACCAACCCTTAGCTATTCAAACTCTAACCAAGAATATTAAAGATGGCAAAAGGTTTCAAACCTTATTAGGCGCAACTGGGACAGGAAAAACTTTTACAATTGCTCAAATAATACAAGAAGTTCAGAAACCAACATTAGTAATGTCTCCTAATAAAACATTATGTGCTCAATTGTATAATGAGTTTAAAGAACTCTTTCCTGAAAATGCCGTTCATTACTTCGTTTCTTACTATGATTATTATCAGCCAGAAAGAATATTTCATTAAGAAATTTCTCTGGAAGCATATATGCCTGTTTCAGGGATGTTTATAGAAAAAGACTTCAGTGTGAACGAAGAAATAGAAAGATTACGATTGGCTGCGACTCACGCTATCAGAACAAGAAAAGATGTTATAATAGTTGCTTCTGTTTCTTGTCTTTATGGAATTGGGAACCCAGAGGTTTGGACAGCAGTTTCTCTCAGTTTAGAAACAGGGCAAGCTATTAACCGAGGGGAAATATTGAAAAGACTTATTAGTATTAATTATGAAAGAAATAATATCGATTTTAAACCAGGTATAGTAAGGGTAAGAGGAGACATTATAGATATTTGGCCGGCATATTTAATTAATGCTTTACGAATTTCGCTTTTTGGGGATGAGATTGAATCAATTCAAGAGATACATCCAATTTCAAGTGAAATATTAAATGATTTACCTAATTGCCGAATTTTCCCTGCTACTCATTTCATAATTCCAGAAGAAAATAAAGTGAAAGCACTTGAATCAATAGAGGTTGAATTTGATTATCAACTTGATAAATTTAAAAAAGAGAAAAAATATGCTGAAGCACAACGATTAGAAAGACGCATTAAATTTGATATGGAAATGTTAAGAGAAATGGGTTGGTGTAAAGGTATAGAGAATTATTCTAGACATTTAGATAGAAGACCACCTGGTTCTCCTCCCATGACATTAATTGACTACTTCCCAGAAGATTTTCTTATTGTAGTAGATGAATCTCATGTTTCAATTCCTCAAATTCACGGGCAAATAGGTGGAGATAGATCTCGTAAAAAAAATCTCGTAGATTTTGGTTGGCGTTTACCAAGTGCCTATGATAATAGACCCCTTACTTTTGATGAATGGGTGAATAAAATTAAATACATAATCTTCATGAGTGCTACCCCAGGAAATTATGAATTAGAGAAAAGCGGGGACGTTTCAGCAGAACAAATAATTAGACCTACTGGACTTGTAGATCCTCAAATTGAGGTAAGACCTGCGAAGAATCAAATTGATGATTTGTTAGGAGAAATTAGAAAAGTCGTAGACAATAATGGCAGAGTTTTAGTTACTACACTTACAAAGAGAATGGCTGAAGATATTGCAGATTATTATTCAGAGTTGGGTGTTAAAATAGAGTATTTACACTCAGAAGTCGATACTGTGGAAAGATTTGAGATATTGAGGCAACTAAGAGATGGAACCTATGATGTTATAGTAGGGATCAATCTTTTGCGAGAAGGATTAGATCTACCCGAAGTTAAATTAGTTGCGATATTGGATGCTGATAAACTTGGATTCCTACGGGACACACGATCTTTAATTCAAACAATCGGGAGAGCTTCAAGAAACGTAGAAGGGAGAGCAATTTTATATGGGGATAGAATGTCTGAAGCGATGAAAACGGCAATAGACGAGACCGATAGGAGGAGGAATAAACAGATTGCGTACAATGAGAAAAATAATATTACACCCCAAACAATTAAGAAAAATATTTTAAAATCTTTATCTGAGGAAAAAGAATATAAAGAAAGAGAAGTGAAAAGATTAAAGCAAAGCGTTAAAGCAAAAATAGAAAGATTACAAGAAGAAGGAGATATTGAGATTGTGATAGAATATCTTGAAAATAAGATGTATATGGCGGCCAAGGAACTTCGATTTGAAGATGCAGCATATTTACGTGATAAAATTAAGGAGATAAGAAAAGCTTATAAAAAAACATCATGAAATTTATCTTTCAATATTAATTGATCAAATTAGGAATCATTATGAGCGAGAATTCGATTATTATCAAAGGAGCTAGACAAAATAATCTTAAAAATATTGATGTTATAATTCCTAGGAATAAATTAGTTGTTATAACAGGGATTAGTGGAAGTGGTAAGTCATCGTTAGCTATGGACACCCTGTATGCAGAGGGACAAAGAAGATTTTTAGAATCATTATCAAGTTATGCAAGACAATTCTTGGGTGAAATGGATAAACCAGATGTAGATTCAATTGAAGGATTGTCGCCTGCAATTGCAATAGAACAAAAACCTCTTTCTAAAAATCCAAGAAGCACGGTAGGAACTGTCACAGAAATCTATGATTATTATAGACTATTATTTGCTAATGTTGGTGTCCCACATTGCCCCAATTGTGGAAAAGAAATAAGACCTCAGACACCACAACAAATTATTCAAATACTTCTAAGTTCTATTAAAGAAAATCAGAAATTTATAATTAAAGCCCCAGTTATAAGGGATCGAAAGGGGGAATATAAAGATCTTCTACAAGATTTAAGAAAGCAGGGATATGTAAGAGTAGAAGTAGATGGGATTCAATACACTTTAGATGAAGATATAGTGATGAATAAGAATGTGAAGCATAATATCAATGTAATCATTGACAGGTTAGTAATGCGAAAAGATATAAAGACAAGATTAGCTGATTCGATTGAAAACGCTTTAGATCTAGCAGAAGGATTAGTTATTATTGAGGTTATTGACGAAGGAGAACAGACATATTCAGAACATCTTGCATGTATTGATTGTGGAATCTCTTTTCCTCAATTAGACCATAAAATGTTTTCATTTAATATCCCCCATGGAAGTTGCAGATATTGCAGTGGTTTAGGTACAGTTATGGAATTCGATTATGGATTAGTATTAGGAAGCGATTTAACTGTACCACTTAATGACACTCCAATCAGAGATATTCCTGGTTTTGGCTCTTTAACTGGATACTCTTGGCAAACTATAATGCAGGTAGCGAGTCATTATGGATTTAATGCTAATAAGACTCCACTGCAGGAAATTGAGCCGGAGAAGTTACACAAACTATTGTTTGGTTCTGAAAATGAATCAATAAAACTTCATTTTGAGAATAATGGAAATGATTATAGGAACCAAAATGGTGAATTTAAATCCTCATGGGATGTTGTCAGACCTTTTGAGGGTATAATTCCAATATTGCATAGAAGATATATGGAGACTCGATCGGAATGGGCTCGGGAGATCTATGAAAATTTTATGAACCGGATAGCGTGTCCTCAATGTAAGGGAAAAAAATTAAAACCAGAGAGCTTAGCAGTAACTATTAATGATCTGAACATAGCACAATTATCAGATTTACCCGTAAAGGAATCAACTAAATTTTTCAAATCATTACAGTTAAGTGAAACTGATAAAGCCATAGCAAAAGAAATATTAAAAGAAATTATGGATAGATTGTCTTTTTTAGAAAATGTAGGTTTAGATTACATTTCATTAAGCCGTCGCTCAGACACTTTATCTGTTGGAGAAGCAGAAAGAATTAGATTAGCAACTCAATTAGGTTCTAGTTTAGTAGGTGTATTATATGTATTAGATGAACCAAGCGTTGGTTTACATCAACGAGATATAGGTCGTCTAATAAATATGTTGAAAAAATTAAGGGATTTAGGTAATACTGTTATTGTAGTTGAACATGATGAGGCAATAATGCAAAATGCAGATCATATTATAGACCTAGGGCCCTTAGCGGGTGAAAAAGGGGGAGAAATAGTAGCAGAGGGCCCAATGGAAAAAATAATTAAAGCTAATACTTTAACTGGAAGATTTTTATCAGGAAAGGAAAAAATTGAAATACCTCAGAATCGACGCAAATCGAATAATGAATTTCTTCAAGTTAAAGGAGCAAGAGAAAATAATCTGAAGAATATTAATGTGAAAATACCCTTAGGGCTATTTACTTGTGTAACAGGCGTTTCAGGTGCGGGTAAGACTAGTTTGATTATCGATTGTCTCTATAAAGGATTACATAATCTTATAAATACACGTAGTTCAAAAATCAGGGAAGGAGATTTTGATATTATAGAAGGTTATGATAAAATAGATAAAATAATTAATATCGACCAATCTCCTATAGGAAGAACTCCAAGATCAGTTCCCTCAACATATACAAAAGCTTTAGATTACATTAGAGACATTTTTGCCCAATTACCTGAATCAAAAGAAAGAGGATATAAAAAAGGTAGATTTAGTTTCAACACTAAAGCAGGTCATTGTAAGAAGTGTAAGGGTACGGGATATATCCTAAAAGAAATGTACTTCTTACCTGATGTTTATATTAAATGTGATTTATGTGAAGGAAAAAGATATAATGCAGAAACATTAGAAATTAATTACAGAGAGAAAACGATTTCAAATGTCTTAGGAATGACATTCAATCAAGCTTTAGAATTTTTTGACAACTTTCCGAAGTTAAAGAGAACTTTACAAACAGTAGTAGATGTAGGTTTAGGTTATTTAGAATTAGGTCAATCATCAACTACTCTGAGTGGTGGAGAATCCCAAAGATTAAAAATCGCGAGGGAATTAAGAAAAACTAGTACAGGAAATACTCTTTATATTTTAGATGAACCTACAACGGGATTACACATGTATGATATTAAATTCTTATTAGATGTACTTCAAAAATTGGTTGATAAAGGTAACACAGCAGTTATTATTGAACATAACATGGATATAATAAAATCTGTTGATTATATTATAGATCTTGGACCTGAAGGTGGAGAAAAGGGGGGATATATTGTTGTAACAGGCACTCCCGAAGAGCTTATTAAAAAAAATCATTCTTTCACTGCTCAGTTTTTAAATAAATATCTAAATAACAAATAACTTTTAAAACTAAACTTAAACATAATTCAATATTCATGTAAGTATTCATTAAATAATTTTTAATAATTTATTGAGATTCGTGGTATTACATGGCAGAAGTTGAGAATAAGATAATTAGGGCACCAATTACCTGCATTTTAGGTCATATAGATCATGGTAAAACAACTATTCTTGATTATATTAGAGGAACAATAGTTCAACAAAGAGAAGCCGCAGGAATTACTCAACACATTGGTGCTTCTTATTTTCCCACGGAAGATATTAAAGAATTTTTAAAGAAATCTAAACAAGAATTCGCAGAAAAAGAAATTAAACTTCCAGGTATATTAGTAATCGATACCCCAGGTCACGCAGCCTTTTTAAATCTACGACGTCGCGGTGGTGCGGTAGCAGACATAGCTATCTTAGTAATTGATGTGACTGCTGGTACTATGCCAATAACCTGGGAATCTGTGAGAATTTTAAGAGATAGAAAAACACCTTTTGTTATAGCAGCAAATAAAATCGATCGAATAACAGGCTGGAAATCAAAAATAGATGCTGATTTTTTAGATTCATACAACAGTCAAAAACCTCATGTAAAAGATTTCTTAGATGAGAAAATCCTGCAAATTATGGGAAATTTTTTGGAAGAGGGGTTTAAGGGAATAGAGAGGTACGACAAAATTAAGGATTTTACCAAGCAGGTGGCTATTGTGCCTACAAGTGGTAAAACTGGTGAGGGAATATCCACCTTATTGTTGGTATTAATGGGATTGGTTCAACAATATCTAACGAAAAATCTGAAATTTTCTGAAGGACCTGCTAAAGGTGTGGTTTTGGAAGTTAAAAAGGAGAAAGGACAGGGTAAAACCATGGACGTCTTAATCTATGACGGTGTTATTAATAAGGGAGATGAATTTATCGTTGGGGGTTTAGAAAAACCAATTAAATCAAAAGTAAGAGCGTTATTAATTCCAAAGCCATTAGATGAGATAAGAGATCCTAGACAAAAATTTGATTCAGTTGAGTTAGTAGCAGCAGCGGCAGGTATTAAAATTCTTTCACCAAATATAGATGATGTTGTAGCTGGATCCCCTTTTAGGGGAATCGGAGATCCTTCTGAAGAATCTAATATATACAAAGAAGTTGAATCTGAAGTAGAGAGCATTCGTATTAAAACTGACAAAGCCGGTGTTGTCTTAAAAGCAGATACTTTAGGATCTCTTGAAGCTTTAGAAAATCATTTTACTAAGAATGGTGTGAAAATCAGCATTGCTGATGTAGGTCCAATAAAAAAAGAGGATATAATGAATGCTAATATTGTAAAGGAATTTGACCCTTACTCTGCGGCCGTGCTTGGATTTAATGTCCCAATACTTCCTGAAGCAAAAGAGCAAGCATTTATTGATAACATCCGAATTTTTACTAATAATGTAATATATCGATTATTAGAGGATTATATAGAATATGCTGAAATACGAAAAGCCGAAGATACTGCTAAAGGCTTAAGTGAATTAATCTTACCTGCTAAATTAAAAATGTTTCCTGATTATATATTTAGGAATTCAGATCCCGCAGTATTTGGTGTTAAAGTTGAAGCAGGTACCTTATATCCTAAAGTTCCTTTAATAACTGATGAGGGTAAGAGAGTAAGGAGAATTCATCAAATGCAAGATAAAGGAGAAACATTAGAAAAGGCAGAAAAAGATACCGAGGTTGCGATTTCCATTCGGGGTATTGAAATAGGAAGAGAAATTGGAAAAGATGAAACCTTATTTGTAAATGTCCCTGAGTCTCACGTAAGACAATTAATGGGAAAATTTCTAGATGAATTAACTACAGATCAAAAACAAGTTCTAAGAGAATTCATCTCTTTAATGCGTAAAACAAATAATCCTTGGTGGGGGATGTAATCCACTTAATGACATTAAATGATGAACTTTTTGCAGAAGTATTAAAGGAAATTACTCCAACTCAAAAAGAAATTGCCTTAGTTAACACTATTACTGGGAAATTAAAATTATTATTGAATGAAAAAGTAAAAGAATTAGATATTAATTATACAAAGATTGAACCTCAAGGCTCAACAGGAATCAAACAGACACAATTAAAAGATGATTTTGATATCGATCTCTTTATCGGATTAGATTATAAAGATTTTGAACCTAAATATAGGGGATTAAGCAAGAATAAACTAAAAAAAGAGTCAAAAAAAGATTTTTTAGGCTTATGTAATAATTGGATAATCCCAAGTTTAACTTTAAAAGAATTTCACAATCCTCGGTTATTGTATGCAGAACACCCTTATGTAACAGTTGATTTTTATTTAAATGGTGTAGAAATAAAGATTGATATAGTCCTTTATTTTGATTTAGATGAAGAAATAATTAAACAGGAAGGTCCTATAACTGCAGTTGATCGTTCTCCTTGGCATGGGCGTTTTGTAAGAGAGAATCTATCTAAAGATCAAAAAAATGATGTTCGCCTTTTAAAACAATTTTTTAAATCAAATCATAGCTATGGGGATAAAAGCTCTGTAGGTAAGGTGGGTTTTATAGGGTATAGCTCAGAACTACTTATTTATTATTTTGGCAATATAATTAATCTTTTTAAAAATTTTGATAATTTACCTTCGAATCCATTAGATTATTATAAGAGAAGTGTGAAAGATATACAAAAAATTTTACACTTTCAAAATGATCATTTAATTATCGTAGATCCTATTGATAAAAACAGAAATGTCGGATCAGCTATATCAGAAAAAGCATATAAATATTGTAATTATAGAATCAGTGAATTTTTAAAAAAACCGAATAAAGATTTTTTTAAGATAAATCCCATTGTAGAAGCAGATTTACAAGATTTAAACGATCCCATTCTCTCAAATACATATATTGTAGAGTTAAAAAATTGCGAAAAGGAAATTCATTATACAATAAATAGAGATAAATTATATTCAATAGGGGAAAGCATTGTGGTGAATGGAGAAAAAGAGTTCACTCATGCAGAGCGATTTGGTAATATCATTTTTGAAGTATATTTTGAAGATGAAATTGATGAATATAACATAGCAATTTATTGCGAAAATCCAGACATTTCCCAAACTTATATTCGTAAAGGTCCTCCAATTAAAGAATCCTTTCATGCAGACAATTTCAAGAAAAAAAATCCAAACCATTTTGAAAGAAATGGATATTTATGGGTAGAAACTCGTAGAGAATTTAATAATTTCCTTAAATTTCTAAAATATTTCATTAGAAGTAAAATCCCAGATAACTTTGAAGTGGTTAATATTGCTAAATCCTTCATCACAAAAACATCCTCTGGAAAAAGAACAATGACCATTCTTACCGAAATGGTTTTGCCATTTTATCTTTAAAATTTAATGGTTTTCAGGGATTAAAATAATAATATTAGTTCCTTTCTTATAATCTCCTTTAACTCTATCTTCAGCCCATACTTTGCCATTGAAACTTTGAACTACTTCTCTTACAAGTAATAATCCCAATCCAATCCTTTTAAAGCTTTTAGGTTTATCGTAAATTCTGTAAAAGATATTTTCTTTCATTGCATCTGGCATTCCAATACCATTATCCATGAACTCTATTTTTACATAATTAATCCCTTCTTCCTGTATAGGAGTGATCCTTATTACAACTTCTACTTCAGGGTTATTATTATAGCGAATTGCGTTGTTTAAAATTATTCGAAAAGTATCATATAAAAATTCACTCGCATTTACTGTATCTGTTTTTTCTTTTGAATTAAAAATAATGTTAACTTGTTTCTCTGGAAATCTGGGTTTCACAAATTCTATTGAATCTCCTAAGATGTCATTTAAGTGTATTGGAATGGTTTTGACTTTCCCTGATTCTAAATCTGAGAGTTTTCTTACGTTTATACCAAGTTCTGCACCCCAATTTACCTGCTTTTTTGCTAGGCTTAACAACTCTTTAATTTCCTCTTTAATATTATGCTTAACACATTCCTGAGACATGATTTCTAAAGAAAATTCTAAATTTTGGAGAATATTATTAATATCATGTACAAAGAGATCTTTGTAGAATTCTGCTCTATTGTATGCTAAACGATATTTACTTTCTGATCTTACTATTCTATCTTCAATAAGAGCAACTAAACCAGTAATAAGCATTACAGTAGCCATAACTACTCTTGAGAATTCTAATAACTCATCTGTTCCGGGATACTCTTGATCTCTAATTATGCTTGCGATTAATTGTAATAATCCAGTACTCAAAATCAAACACATAAATGCATGAGTTGGCGTTTTCTTTTTTAAATATATTCTAATACTCAAGAACATCGCAATTAGTAATAAAAATGCAATAGTTATTTGTAATCCTAGTAGAGTTATTTGTTGCTGAAAAAATAATAAAATCATTGGAGCTACTGCTTTCTGAG